>DASUUK010000024.1 GCA_036374135.1 Euzebyales bacterium | reverse complement strand
GGCCCGAGCGACGCGATTCGGACATCACGGACACCGGCCGCGGTGTTCCCCCGTGTCCGATTCGCGTCGCCGGGATCAAGGGCGTCCCGGCCGCGGTGTCCCCCGTGTCCGATTCGCGTCGCCGGGACCAAAGGCGTCCCGGCCGCGGTGTCTCTTGTGTCCGATTCGCACCGCCGGGCGCGCGCTGTTCGGGGCGCCCCGTCAGCCGCGGCGGCGCAGCCGGCGCACCAGGTCGCCGACCGTGGGGATCAGCCCGCGGCGGAATCCCAGGAACAGCACCAGCAGGATCACGCCGTAGAACGTGATGCGCAGCTGCGAGAATGGTCGCAGCAGCTCGTCGACCACCGTGAACAGCGCCGATCCGACGACCGGTGCGAGCAGCGTGCCGATGCCACCGAACGCCAGCATCACCAGCACCGGGACGTCGATGTTGCCCAGCTGGAACGTCGTGGGGGAGATGAAGCCCTCGTAGTTGGCGTACAGCGACCCCATCAGGCCGACCATCGCCGAGCCGACCATGCCCGCCAGCACCTTGTAGCGGGCGACATCGACGCCCGCCAGCTCAGCGGCGAGCTCGTCGTCACGCAGTGCCCGGAACGCCCATCCGATGTGTGACCGCTGCAACCACCGGTGCACGGTCAGGTAGGCCACCAGCACCGCCAGGAACACGTAGTACGAGGCGGTACCGCGCGCGCCGACGATGCCGGTGTCGTAGAGCACGACGGTGCCGGTCTCACCGCCGGTCACCTCCCGCTGGCCCAGCAGGAGGTTCAGGAACATCAGCGAGAACGTCAGCGTGACGATCCCGACGAAGATCACGTCGAGCTGACGGCGCACGGACACCCAGCTGAACGCGGCGCCCAGCAGGGCGGCGACGAGCACGCTCGCGGGGATCGCGAGGAACATCGACAGCCCGAGCTCGTTGCCGAGGATGGTGGTGCCGTACGCCCCGACCCCCGCGAGCGCGCCCAGGCACAGGAACAGCTGGTTCGTGTTACCGAAGATGATGTTGAACCCGACGCCGTAGCCCGCATACGCCAGTCCGAGCACCGCGATGCCCAGCAGGTAGCGCGACTCGCCGATGACCGGGGGCACGATCGCCAGCACGACGGCCGCGCCGATCACCGGCAGGTACGCGCGCCATGCAGGCACGTGGTGGACGGCGGCCACCTCGGTGCTGGCGTCCGCCGTGCCGACGGGCAGTCTGCTCGACGCCATCACGCACCACGCCCCAGCAGACCGGACGGCCGGATGAGGATGGTCACCATGGCGGCCAGCAGCAGGATGATGAACGTCACGTATGCGCCGATGTAGACCTGACTCAGGGTATAGATGACCCCCAGCAGCAATCCGGCCAGCAACGCGCCAGCCACGCTGCCCAGGCCGCCCACGACGGTCACGATCAACGCCAGGATCGTCAGCTCCGTGCCCTCGGCCGCGCCGACCGATGACGTCATGCCCTCGGCGACCGCTGCCAGGCCGGCGAGCGCACCGCTCAGCCCGAACACCGCCGTGCGGACACGGCCCGGATCGATGCCGCACAGGCGGGCGCCTTCCTCGTCCTCGATGATCGACCGGACCGCCTTGCCCTGGCGCGTGTAGCGCAGGAACACGATCAGCATGACGAGCGCCACCAGCGCCAGTGCCGACGCCGCAAGGCTGGCGCGCCGCATCGGCACCCCCAGCACGTCGATCGCCGGACCTGGCACACGCACGTTGAGCTGAGTGAAGGGGTAGTTGTAGATCAGTAGTCCGTCGATCACGAACGCCAGCCCGATCGTCAGCAGCAGGCTCAGCAGCACGCGGGCCTCGCCGGTCTGGCGGTAGACGGCGCGCATGATCGTGGCGTCGGTCAGCAGGGCGAGCAGCGCCGCGAGCGCTACGCCGCCGACCAGCGCGAGCGGCAGGCCGAGACCCCGATCGAGCAGCACAGCCGCCGAGATCCCGGTGACGACCGCGAACTGCCCGTGCGCCAGGTTGAGCACGCCGCCAAGGCCGTAGATCATCGTCAGCCCGACGGCCAGGAGCGCGAGCTGCAGGCCGTAGGTGATGCCGTCGAGCAGGACAGCCATCAGGCGATCCCCAGGTAGGCGCGACGGACCTCGGCGTTGCCCTGCAACGCGGACGCCGGCCCCTCCAACTGGATGGCTCCGTCCTCGATCACGTAGCCGCGATCGGCAAGATCGAGCGCGAGCGGGACCTGCTGCTCGGCGACCAGGACGGTCAGGCCGCCGCCGCGCAGCACCTTCAGCGACGCATACGCCTCCTCGGCCAGCACCGGAGCGAGCCCGGTCGTCGGTTCGTCGAGGATCAGCAGGCGCGGCCGGGACATCAGTGCACGTCCGACGGCCAGCATCTGCTGCTCGCCGCCGCTCATGGTGCCGGCGTGCTGCGCGATCCGATCCGACAGCCGAGGGAACAGCTCGAACACGAGGTCCAGCCGTTCGGGGTCAGGCCGCCCGGGATATGCGCCGAGCTCCAGGTTCTCGCGCACCGACATCCCACCGAACAGGTGGCGCTCGGCGGGCACATAGGCCACGCCGCGCCTGGCGACGCGGTGTGCGGGCGTGCCCGTCAGCGATTCGCCGTCATAGATCACCCGACCCTCACGCGTCGGCAGCAGCCCGCAAATCGCCCGCAGCAGGGTGGTCTTGCCCGCCCCGTTCGAGCCGATGACCGCGACGGCCTCGCCGTCATCGACGTGGAGGTCCACGTCGGACACCGCGACGCTCTCGCCGTAGCCCGCGGCCAACCTTTCAACGGTGAGCATCGGCCCCGCCCGTGCGGTCGTCAGGTCCCTGCTCGCTGCGCTCGCCCTCGCCCGTCTGGTCCCCGCCCGCCGGCTCGCTGGTCCCGCCATGCTGGGCGGCGACGCCGCGACCCAGGTACGCCTCGATGACCTCGGGGTCCGACAGCACCTCGTCGGCGGTTCCCTGCGCGAGGCGCCGCCCGAAGTTGAGCACGAGCACCCGGTCGGCCAGGGCCGCGATGGCCTTCATCAGGTGCTCGACCCACACGACCGTGACGCCGAGCTCGTCACGAACCCGGCGCACGACCTCGATGTAGATCGCCAGCTCGGTCGGGTTCAGCCCGGCCATCACCTCGTCGAGCAGCAGGATGCGTGGGCGTCCGGCCAGCGCGCGAGCCAGCTCGAGCGTCCGCTTCTCGTGCAGGGTGAGGCTGCTGACCGGCAGGTCGCCCTTGTCCCGCAATGCCAGCGTGTGGAGCACGTCGTCGGCGATCCCGAGCGCCTCGCGTTCGGTACGGCGGCCCCCGGTGCCACCGAACATCGCGCCGAGGGCGGCGTTCTCGCGCGTGGTCATCGTCTCGAACACCCGCGGGGTCTGCAGCACCTTCGCGATGCCCGTGTGCCGGATGCGGTGGGGCTTGCGACCGGTGATGTCGACGCCGTCGAAGACCACGGACCCTGCCGACGGCGCCAGCATGCCGCTGATCATCTTGAGCAGCGTGCTCTTGCCGGCGCCGTTCGGCCCGATCACCGCGAAGACCTCGGTCGGCTCGACATCGATGTCGACGTTGTCGACCGCGGGCAGGCCACCGAAGTGCCTGGTCAGTCCCCGGACCTCGAGGATCGCCATCCAATGGTTGTGTTACTCGGGCTGGTACGGCTCGAGCGGGTCGGCCACCAGCAGCACCTCGGGGTACCAGTTCGCGTCCGGGTTCACGCCCTCGGGCGGCTCCTCCTCGCGGATGACAGACACGACGGGCGTCGAGTTCGCCAGCTCACCCCACTCGGTCCAGCTGAGGGTCGACGGATACCCGGGCAGGTCGAACTCCGCGCCGTGCAGGTACTCGGCGATCGCGGCAGGGTCGTCGCCGACCTCACCGACGGCCTCGGCCAGCATCGTGACGATGCCGTAGGCGGCGACCGCGTCGTCCTCCATGAACGCGTCGAACTGCTCGTTGTAGCGGGCGGCCAGCTCCTGGTACTCGCTGTCGGAGTAGTCGGCGCAGTCGAAGTCGACAAAGCGGTCGAACGCGGCGTCGCCGACGCCCTCCATCACGCTGGACAGCACGGTCCACGGCCCGGTCACCAGCGTGTCGAGGCCCAGCTCGGCGGACTGGCTCGTGATCGCGCCCGAACCCGGCGGATGCCCGGTCGCGACGATCACGTCGGGCTCGAAGCCCTGCAGTGACCGCAGGTAGCTCGTGAAGTCGGTGTCGGTCACCGGCGCGACCTCGACCTGGGTCTCGATGCCCGCCTCGCCCAGCGTCGCGTCGAACGCCGACTCGATCGCGCGACCCCATTCGTAGTCGGCGATGATGGCCCCCGCCCTCGTGAGACCCTCCTGCTCCAGGTAGTCGGCGACCGGACCCATGGTCATCGGCGCCGCCGGCAGGCACGTGCGGAACGTGTAGCGGCTGTCGGACGTCAGGATCGCACCGGAGCCCGCCTTCACGAGGAACAGCGGGACCTCGCTCTGCTCGGCGATGCGCGCGGTCGCGAGGCCGACATCGCTGGAGATCACGCCACCGGCGGCGATCACGCCGTCCTGATCGATCATTCCGCGGAATGCGGTGACACCCTCCTGCGGATCACTCGCCGTGTCACGCTCGACGAGCTCCAACGGTCGTCCGTCCACGCCACCGGCCTCGTTGATCTCCGCGACGGCCATCTGCATGCCGTTGGTGACGTTGACGCCCCAGGGAGCGAACGGTCCACTGAGCGCGGTGAGCGTCCCGATGCGGATCGGCTCGCCGTCGGCGGCGGCGCCGTCGTCGGCCGCTTCGGACGTCTCGCCCGCCGCGGCCTCTGTGTCCTCACCGCCGGCGTCGGCGGCCTCACCGTCGCTCTCGGCCGCACCCCCGCATCCGGCGAGCAGCAGCAGGGTCACGGCGAGCACTGCGAGCCGAGGGACGGCGCCCGCCCGATCGGCCGTGAACGGGTACCAACGTGGTGGACGTGCACGCATACGGGGTCTCCCTCGTCTCAAAGTCCTCGGCCCCGGCCGGCCGTACCGTAGGGCAGACTGACCGGTCGGTCAAGTGCGGTCCGTGCATGCGCCGGGTGCGGACGATGTCGCGGAGCCCACGGGTGGCCGATCGCCGCGCACGCCGCGCAGCGCCGGAAAACCACATCTGTAGTAGACATGCCGGCGCCGTCGTCGTCCAGCGCCGCTCCTCGGAGTCCCACGATCCGTTCCCGGTCGGCGGACGGTCGTACAGGTGGCGGGCATGGTCGGCGTCGGGGAAGGGAATGGTCGCGCCAGCTACCACCAGTCCCGGACCCGGCCGGTGGTCGGGCGACCCGCTGCACCGGACGGGACGTGGGCACGAATGACTGACCAGCTGGCCGACACCCCATCGGACGATCGCGACGCGCAGCAGCGCGAAGAGGAACTGCTGCGCGAGCACGGGATCGATCCCGAGGACCCGCGCCTGGACCACGAGATCCGCAGGCTTCGCGCCGGCGCGACCAAGTCCCAGCCCTACGGGGCCCCCGGCGACCCGATCCTCAAGCAGTCGGCGTTCCACACCGCGGTGCAGGCGGCACTCGGCGTCCTGATCGTGGGCGCGCTGGGCTGGACGGTGTTCCTGGTCCGCGATGTCGTGCTCATCCTCGTCGTGGCGCTCTTTCTCGCCATCGGGCTGTCGCCCGCGGTCGAGTACCTGCGTCATCACGGCTTCGGCCCGGTGCTCGCACCTGCGACGGTGATCATCGGCGTGCTGCTGCTCATCGCCACCACACTCATCGCGGGGCTCCCGCCGCTGGTGAACCAGGGCACCGCGCTGCGCGAACAGGTGCCGCAGTACCTGCGCGAAGGCGTCGAACGCAACGCCGTGCTCCGCGACATCGACGCGCGGGTCGGGTTGCTGGAGCGCGTCGAGGATGTCACGGACGAGACCAGCGGTGCCGCGGTGCTCGAGGAGCAGCCACCGGCGCGGGTCCTCGGGCTGGCGATGGGCGTCGCGAAGGCCGTCTTCGGCGTGGTCACGGCGCTGGTGCTGACCTTGTACTTCCTGGCCGCCTACCGGGGCATCAAGTCGGCTGCGTACCGCCTGGTGCCCAACTCGCGCCGGGCGCGGGTCACGCTGTTGACCGACGAGATCCTCGACCGCATCGGTCGATACGTCCTCGGCAACCTCGCGACGTCGGCGGTGGCGGGCGTCGCCGCGACCGTCGTGCTGTGGTGGCTGGATGTGCCCTACCCGATCGCGCTGGGACTGTTCGTCGCGCTCATGGACGTCGTGCCACTGGTCGGCGCGACCATCGGCGCCGTCGTGTCGTCGGCGATGGCCTTCACAGTGTCAGCCGGCGCGGGCGTCGCCGCGATCGCCTTCTTCATCATCTACCAGCAGTTCGAGAACTTCGTGCTGGTGCCCAAGGTCATGCGGCACGCCATCGACGTGTCGCCCGCCGCGACGATCGTGGCCATCCTGATCGGTGGAGCTCTGCTCGGCGTCGTCGGCGCGCTACTGGCCGTGCCCACGGCGGCGGCCATCCAGTTGGTGTTCACCGAAGTCGTCCTGCCACGGCAGCAGGCCGCCTGAGCGGCGGCGGTCGCTGCCGATCGGTCGGCGTGCTGGTAGGACTCGTGACGTCGACCATCCTCACCGGACGGAGCGGTTGTGTGTGGGATCGTGGTGACCCATGACGTGTCGGACCAGCAGGTGGAGGGCGCGCCGCCTTCCGCACACGCTGCCGAACCGGGTGGCGTCGGAGGCGGCGACGACGGCGAGGCGACGCGGATGCTCGAGCGCATCAGCCATCGCGGGCCGGACGGCAGCGGCAGCCGTCGCGTCGGACCCACGTGGCTGGGCCACCGGCGGCTCGCGATCATCGATGTCGAGGGCGGCACCCAGCCGCTGATCGACGAACGCGGCAACGTGCTGGTCGGCAACGGCGAGATCTACAACCACGCCGCGCTCCGGGCCGAGCTCGGTCCCGACCGGTTCGCCACGTCGTCGGACAACGAGACCGCGCTGCGGGCCGTCGTGGCGTGGGGTCCCCAGGCCATCGACCGCCTCCGCGGGATGTTCGCGTTCGCGGTTGCCGCCGAGGACGGCACCCTGCTGGCGGCGCGCGACCCGTTGGGCATCAAGCCGCTGTACTGGGCGCGCGAGGAGGGGCGCACGATCTTCGCATCGGAGCTGCGGGCCTTCCCCGAGGAGGTCCGGCCGCTGATCGAGGCGTTCCCGCCGGGGCACTGGTGGACGCGCAGCGACGGCCTGCACCCGTTCGCCGACCTGTCGGCGAGAGGGCGCCCGTTCGAGACGCGTGACGAGGCCCGCGACGCGATCCGCGATGTCGTCATCCGGGCGGTCGAGGACCGGATGATGGCCGACGTCGAGGTGGGCGTGCTGCTGTCGGGTGGCCTGGACTCATCGATCGTGGCGGCGGTCGCGGCGCGCGACGCCGCCCGGCGGGGCATGCGCCTCCAGTCGTTCGCCGTCGGCGTCGAGGGCAGCCCCGACCTTGAGGCCGCCCGCGTCGTGGCCGAGGCGCTCGATCTCGACCACCACGAGCGCATCTACACGGCCGAGGAGGCATACAACGTGCTCGACGACGCGGTCCGGGTCATCGAGCACTTCGACCCCGCCCTGGTGCGCAGCGCGGTACCCAACCACCTCGTGGCCGAGCTCGCCGCCCGGCACGTCAAGGTGGTGCTCACGGGGGAGGGCGCCGACGAGCTGTTCGCCGGCTACGACTACCTTCGGGACGTGCAGCCGGAGGACCTCGAAGCAGAACTGCTCCGCAGCGTCCGCGGTCTGCACAACCTCAACCTGCAGCGTGCCGACCGGACGTCGATGGCCCACGGGCTGGAGGCGCGCGTGCCGTTCCTGGATCTCGACGTGATCGCAGTCGCGGCCCGCGTCCCGGTCACCTGGAAGCTGCCCGGTGAACACGGTCAGGAGAAGCGCCTGCTCCGCGAGGCCTTCGCGGAGTGGTTGCCCGATGACATCCTCTGGCGCCGCAAGGCCCAGTTCGGCGATGGCAGCGGCGCCGCCGACGCGCTCGGCGCCGCCATCTCGGCACGCCTCGACGACGCCGACGCGGACGAGCAGGCGGCCCGACACGAGGGCCTGCCGACGCCGCGGTCAGCGGAGGAGGCCGTCTACCAGCGCATGTTCGCCCGCCACCTCGGTGGGATCCGCGCCGACAAGGTGCTCGGCATGTCACCCCACACCTGAGCCAGCGATCCGAATCGGACACAGGGGACACCGCCAGCGGTGTCCCCTGTGTCCGTTGCACGTCGCTCGGGGCGGTGCCCGCCCGCGGCCAGAACCAGCGCCCTACAGGCGGGGCGCGACCTGCGTCATGACCTCGTCGAGCATGTCGAGGTCATCGGGTGTCTGGTGCTGCAGCAGCACGCCCGTCACGCCGGCCGCCGCGAGCCGTCCGAGGTGGTCCGCGGCCTGCTCGGGCCCGCCGAGGATCCATGTCCCACGCAGCTCGTCGAGCCAGCTGTCGAGATCGCCCGAGCCGACGACGGCGTGCACACGGTCGGCGCGGGCGCGGAACGCATCGTGGTCGGCGCCCACGACACAGCCCGTCATCAACGTCAGGGGCAGCGTGTCCGGGTCGCGACCCTCGCGTTCGCAGGCCTCGTCCATCGCGACCCGCATCCCGCGGCAGTCGTCCGGGGACTGGTAGACGGTGTTGAGCTCGTCGGCGTAGCGTGCGGCGAGCGTGGGCGTCTTGCGTCGCCCGGTGCCGCCGACGATCACGCGGGGCCGCGGCTCGGGGACCGCGTGGAACCGTGCGCCGTCGATCGTGACGAACTCACCGTTGAAGCTGAACGGTTCGCGCGCGGGATCCCACAGGCCGCGCAGCACCTGCATGTGCTCGTCGAGCCGGCGGAACCGCGTGGCGATGTCCTCGAACGGGAAGCCGTGCTGGTGGTGTTCGGGTTCGTGCCAGCCGGTCCCCATGCCCACGTGGACGCGGGGCGCCCCGTCGAGCGTGCCGGCCATCTCAGCGACGGTGGCGACGACCTTCGCCAGGTTGCCGACCGGGCGGAACGTCGCCGGTGTGACCATCGTGCCGAGTGTGATCCGGGAGGTCTCGCGTGCCAGACCGGCCAGCGTCGCCCAGGCATCGGTCGTGGATGCGTCGGCCGGGGCACCGATCGGCGTGTAGTGGTCGCTGCGATACATGCCGGCCATCCCGACAGCGTCGGCGCGCTGTGCGACCGCCAGGATCTGGGCATAGGTCATGCCCTGCTGGGGCTCGATCATGACGGACAGGCGCATCGCTGTGCTCCTCGGGTGCCGATGGCGGGGCGGGTGGCGGGTGCCTCGTGTGGCGGATCGCGCGTCAGCCCTGGATGCGGGTGTCGCGCCCCTCCCATTCGCGCTCGCGCAGCTCGAACTTCTGCACCTTGCCGGTCGACGTGCGCGGGAGCTCGTCCACGAACGCGACCGCGTCCGGCGCCTTGTACCGCGCGATGCGCTGCCTGACGTGCTCGATCAGCTGCGCCTCGTCGACGTCTGCGCCGTCTGCCAGCACCACGAACGCCTTCGGGCGCTCCCCCCACTGGTCGTCGGGCACGCCGATCACGGCGACGTCGGCCACCGCGTCGTGGCTCTCCAGCGCCTGCTCCACCTCCACCGTCGAGATGTTCTCGCCTCCGGACACGACCACGTCCTTGGCCCGATCCTTCAGCTCGACATAGCCGTCGGAGTGCATGACCCCCAGGTCGCCCGAGTGGAACCACCCACCCCGGAACGCCTCGTCGGTGGCCTCCTCGTCGTCGAAGTAACCGGCCATGACGTTGTTGCCGGTCATCACGATCTCGCCCATGGTCTGACCGTCAGCCGGGGCGTCCTCCATGTCGTCGTTGACGACGCGCATCCGCTCGGCGGTGACCATGCCGACGCCCTGGCGTGCCAGCAACGTCGCGCGCTCGTCGACGTCGAGGTCGCCCCAGTCCGGCTGGTACTCACACACCGAGTAGGGGCCGTAGGTCTCGGTCAGGCCGTACACGTGGATGATCCGTGCGTTGATCTCCTCGAGCTTGGCGATGACGGTGGGACTCGGTGGGGCACCCGCGGTCGTCACGATCAGCTGCCGGTCCAGCGGGTGCGCCTGCTCCGTGTTGGCGATGGTGTTCAGCACGGTCGGCGCGCCGTTGAGGTGGGTGACGCCCTCGGCCTCCAGCAGGTCCCAGATCCGGTCGCCCCGGACAGCGCGCAGGCACACGTGCCGCCCGCCGATCGCTGTGACGCCCCACGTCGTGCACCACCCGTTGCAGTGGAACATCGGCAGCGTCCACAGGTAGACCGAGTCGGGCGAGTGCTCGGAGTGCAGCACCTCACCGAGCGCGTTGAGGTAGGCGCCACGATGGGTGTACATCACACCCTTGGGTCGGCCGGTGGTGCCGGAGGTGTAGTTGATGGAGATGGTCGCCAGCTCGTCGTCGACCGTCCACGGCAGCGGATCGTCGGCGCCCCGGTCCCGCAGCACGTCGTACGTCGGTCCGGCGACCTCGTCGGAGGGCACCGCGTCAGACTCCGGGTCGATGACCGTGACGATCTCGTCGACCGTCGCCAGATCGTCCGCGATCGGCGTGACGGCGTCGTGCAGTTCGGCGTCGACGACGAGAAGCTTCGCCCCCGAGTGGTCGCAGATGTAGCGGACCTCGTCGGCCGACAGACGCGTGTTGATCGCCACGAGCACGGCGCCGGCCAGCGGCACCGCGAAGTGGGCGATCAGCATCTCCGGTGTGTTCAGGCAGAGGTACGCGACCCGATCGCCGGGTGCGATGCCCGAGGCGCGCAGCGCATGTGCGACGCGCGTCGCCTCGTCCGCGAACGCCCCGTAGGTCGTGCGGCGGTCGCCATGGACGATGGCGACCTTGTCGCCGTGGACCTCCGCGGCGCGTTCGAGGAACCGCAGCGGGGTCAGCGGGGACGGTGCGACACGGGTCATGGCTCCTCCTGACGGGCCGCGCGGGTGCCCTCGACCTGCGGTGGCGGCCGCCCACGGCGATCCTCGCCAGTGACGGAGCGGCTGGCAAGGCGTGGTCGCCCGTCGACCATGGGCCCGGCCACGGTCGACGTCGAGGCCGTCCGTACCGGCCGCCGGCTCGCGGTCAGCGGGCCCGACCCGATGATCGGCAGCACCGATACGCGTCCTCAGCGGTGGTGGTCCGAGCCGAACGTCGATGGTTCGAGCCGGGCAGCCATGGTAGGAACGACCTCGCAGCGGCGGGTGTTCCCATGGCACGCCGCAGACGACCGGAGCACACATGGAGGTCCCGACCCGCAACCGCCAATGGCGCCTCGCGCACCGGCCCGACGGTCGCTTCGCCGACGACGACGTCGAGCTGTCCGACGGTGACGTGCCGAGCCCGGCCGAGGGCGAGGCGCTCGTGCGGGTGGACTACCTCTCGATGGATCCGACGATCCGCGGCTGGATGTCCCACGACACGTACCTGCCGAAGATCCCGGTGGGTGGGGTCGTGCGCGGACTCGGCGTCGGTACGGTCGTCGCGTCCCGTAGTGAGCGCTATCCCGAGGGCGCGATGGTCACCGGCATGACGGGCTGGCAGGAGCTCGCCATCGCCGACGGTGGACGCCGCAGCATGCAGGTGCTGCCCGACGGCACGGATCCGCTGGACGCCGTCGGGTTGTTCGGGCCGACCGGCCTGGCCGCCTACTTCGGACTGCTCGACGTCGGCCGCCCACAGCCGGGTGACACCGTGTTGGTCAGTGGCGCGGCCGGCGCCACCGGGTCCGTCGCCGGCCAGATCGCCAAGGTGCACGGCTGCCGGGTCGTCGGCACCGCGGGTGGGCCGGACAAGTGCCGGACCGTGGTGGACGACTACGGGTTCGACGCGTGCATCGACTATCGGGGTGACTCGCTGGGCGACCGCGTAGCCGAGGAGTGCCCCGACGGCATCGACGTGTTCTTCGACAACGTCGGCGGCGATGTACTCGAGGCGGCACTGCGCAACCTGGCGATCGGGGCGCGCATCGTCGTGTGCGGGGCGATCTCGCGGTACGACGGGGCACCGCCACGTGGTCCGCGCAACTACACGCAGCTGATCATGCGTAGGGCCCGCATGGAGGGCTTCCTCGTGTTCGATCACGCCGAGCGCTACCCCGAGGCGATGGCCGACCTCGGTCGCTGGGCCGCCGAGGGCGCGATCACCCACCACGTCGACGTCGTCGACGGCTTCGAGAACGTCCCGACAGCCTTCGCGCGTCTGTTCACGGGTGACAAGATCGGCAAGAACGCCGTGCGCCTGTAGATCCGTTGCCGATGTGGCGGTCGGGTCGTCAGCGCCCGAGCCGCGGGGTCAGCTTGGGGTCCGGCGGCTCGTCGTCACCGGGCTGATCGGCGCCGATCTTCGACCGCTCCTCGACGACGTGCTCGATCTGCGGCTCGAAGATCGCCTGCACGTGCTGCAGGGCGTTGGCCGCCGTACTGCGCTTCGGCTTGACGCGGCGCCAGTAGATCCAGCCGCGCGCCTCGGCGGCGAGCGCGACACGGTCGAGGACGACGGCGGCCGCGACCACGGCGATCGCCGTCAGCACCCACGTCATCGTGCCTCCCATCGCCGCAGCAGCGTGACCGCGGCGGCACGGCCATCGTGGCACGTCGTCGGCCGGCACGTCCACCCGGTCGCCGAAGACGGTCCGAACCTTCGATTCTCAGCTGGTTCACAGCTGGAACTCAGCGCCGTGCCATCCGCGACGCCGACAGTGGCCTCAACGTCGCCGACGACCGGTGGCGCGCCACTGCGGCACCGTGCCCGGTGGCTCGACGAAAGGATCTGCCATGGACACCCTCCGACGTTCGCGAGGCTGGCTGCTGATGCTCGGCGCTGTGGCGCTGGTGGCGGCCGTGCTGGCCGTGCCGGCACTCGCACAGGACGACGGGTCCCCCTCGTCGTCCGAGACCGCGACGGAAGCCGAGGACCCGATGGACTCCGAGCGCTTCGAGGCGCGGACCGTCTTCGCCGAGGCGCTGGCCGCCGAGCTCGACCTACCGGTCGACGACGTGTCCGCGGCGCTCGACGCGGCCCGCGAGCAGATGGCGCAGCAGCATGAGGAGCGCCACAGCGCGGCCCTGCAGGAGCGGTTGGACGATGCCGTGGCGGCGGGTGAGCTCACGCAGGACCAGGCGGATGCCATCGCGGACGCCGCGGAGGCGGGCGTGCTGCGCCGCGGTGGTCACGGACCGCGAGCGTTCGGGCACGGCCGGCCGGGCTGGTTCGGTGGCGACCGCACCCCGTCCGGTGACGGTGTGACCGACGACGCCACAGGGGCGCAGACCTAGGCACGGATGACGTCGGCCCGGCGTCCCATGGCAGGACCGCGGTATGTCGGCAGGGCACCACCGTGCCAGCCTGTCGGCAGTGCCGCGCGAGCAGTCGTGACGGCACAGGCACTGCCGATGATGTCGTCGACGACGGCCAGGATCGCTGACGCCGGAGGCTCCGGCGACCGGTGGTCAGACCTGCTGATCGTCCTCGAGCCGGCCGGTCAGCGCCGCGAACTCCGCCCACGCGCCACGGTCGAGCAACTGCGCCTGCTCGGGCCACCCGGCGGGATCGTGCATCCGGTAGCGCGGACCCGCCGCGTCGAGGATCTCCCGCAGTCTGTCGACGTCGGCCGCCGCGAGGTCGCCCCACGTCACGATCCCGCCCTCGTTGAGGACCTGTTCGATCTTGGGGCCGATGCCCTCGATGATCTTCAGGTCGTCCTCGGCGAGGGGCTCACCGACGATGGTCGACCCGTCGGCGAGTGCCGGGGGATCGGTCGCTGCAACGTCCTCGGAGGGGCGGTCGATGGTCGACGGCGTCTGCGTCGGCGGTGGCGTCGACGATGCGGCGGGCGGCTCCCATGGCACCGGGTGGTCGCCCCGCCGCGTCGAGCGGTACACGAGCCACCCCACCGCTGCGCCACCGAGGAGGACGAGCAGAGGCCACACGCGCCGCGACTCATCGTGCTGCTCGGCGTCCTCGAGCAGCGAGGCCCACATGGCGGTCAACCTGCGCCGCACGACCGCCCCCACCACGACGAACAGCACGCGGCGGACGGGACGTGATCGCAGCGCCCGCGACACCCAGGTCCACATCGAGGTCCCCCGATCGAGTCGGCGACGATGGCGATCCGGCGATCACCGTTCGCCGCACCATAGCCGATGCACGGGAGTGCGAATGCCGCCGCAGACGGTCGATCGTCCCGGTGCCACCATCGACGAGCTCGGCCCGCGTTCCGGCGGGTCGCGCTCGATCAGGCCACCTCCGGGGGTGTGACCCACGGGCCGACCGGTCGACGGCGATGTCCACCGAACGGTGGACGACACGCACGCGGCCAGCAGGGAACACTCGACCCACCACCGGAACGACTTGACCGCTGCCCGCGCTCGGCGTGTCGCCGTCCGGCCGGGGTGGTATGTTTACAGTGACAAGATTGGTGGAGACAGGAGACCCGATGGCTGCCGCGGACGGACACGTGCGCGCCTCGGATGCCGAGCGCGACCGGGTCATCGAGGTGCTGCACCGGCACGCGGCCGACGGCCGCCTGACGATGACCGAGTTCGAGGAACGGGTCGGCGAGGCGTACGCCGCCGTCACGCGTGCGGACCTCGAGCCGGTGCTGCGGGATCTACCGGCGCTGCCGACCCTTGCCAGCCCGCCGAGCGGTCCGCGCCGTCCCCGGCGACGCCTGTCGGACGCGGTCGATGGCCGGATGATCGGCGTCGCCGTCGTCATGGCGACGCTGGTCGTCCTGGCGGTCACGGACGCGTGGTGGATGTGGTGGATCGTCTTCCCGCTGATGGGGATCTTCGGCAAGCACCGCTCCGGCGGCGGCTGGTGCTCGGGCGGCCGACACACGCGCGACGACGCCGGACGGGCGCACGGGCGCACGGGCCACGACGCGGACCGCGAGACCATCACGGTCTGACCGTGACCGTGCCGACGGGTGGCGGTCGGTGCGTTGACGGCATGACCACGGTCGTGCCACGCTCGCCGGCATGACCGACGAACCACGGGGCGCACGCGCCCGGCAGCAGCAGATCTTCCTCGACGGTGTCCGCGGCACGCCGCCGGCCGTTCCGGTGTCGCCGGACCGTCTGGCCGCGGCCGCCCGGCGGACGATGTCCGACCGGGCGTGGGCGTACGTGTCCGGCGGCGCGGGGCTCGAGTCGACCATGGCGGCCAACCGTGCCGCATTCGATCGCTGGCGCATCGTGCCGCGGGTGCTCGTCGATACGACCGATCGGGATCTCGGGGTCACGTTGTTCGGCCGCCGGCTGCCGTCGCCGCTGCTCCTGTCGCCGATCGGCGTGCTCGAGATGGCCCATGCCGAGGCCGACGTCGCGGTCGCCCGGGCCGCGTCGACCACCGGCGTGCCGATGATCTTCTCGAGCCAGGCGTCCCGGTCGATGGAGGAGTGCGCCGCCGTGATGGGTCACGCGCCGCGTTGGTTCCAGCTGTACTGGAGTCAGTCGACCGAGCTCGCCCTGTCGTTCGTCCGACGCGCCGAGGCGATCGGTTGCGACGCGCTGGTCCTGACGCTCGACACGACGTCACTGGGCTGGCGCCCGCGCGATCTGGACCTGGGTTACCTGCCGTTCCTGCGCGGCAAGGGGCTGGCGCAGTACACCAGCGACCCGGTGTTCACGCGGCAGGTCGCCGACGACGTCGACACGTTCGAGCGCGACAGCGGCAGCGTGACGCCCGCGGCGATCGCCACCCTGGTCCAGATGGCGCGTGCTCACCCGGGACGCCTGCGCGACAACCTCACATCCAACGCCCCGGTGGCGGCGGTACGACGGTTCATCCGCACCTTCTCCAAGGCGTCGCTGAACTGGGACGACGTGGCGTTCCTGCGCGAGCACACCGATCTCCCGCTGCTGCTCAAGGGCATCGAGCATCCCGACGACGCGCGCCGCGCGCGCGACGCCGGCGCCGACGGGGTCGTCGTGTCCAACCACGGGGGGCGCCAGGTCGACGGCGCGGTCGGCGCCCTGGACGCGCTGCCCGGCGTCGCGGATGCGGTCGGCAACGACCTCACGATCCTGTTCGACAGCGGGATCCGCGGCGGCGCGGACGTGTTCAAGGCGCTCGCACTCGGTGCCGACGCGGTGTGCCTTGGTCGTCCCTACGTGTACGGGCTGGCCGTCGCCGGTGCCCGCGGCGTGGCGGAGGTCATCGCGAACGTCCTGTCCGACCTCGAGCTCACGATGTCACTGTCGGGCTGCGCGAGCGTCGACGACCTCACCGCCGACCGCCTCGTCGAGGCGCCGCGGATCGGCTGACGTCCGGACGTCGCCTCCGCGATGTCAGCGACGCTCCCGGCGCCCTGACGACATGGAGTGACGGGCCAGCACGCCCCGCTCAGCCGATGTGTGCGGGCACGTCGACCCACGCGCCGTCGATGCGGTGCGAGCGGACGACCGCGTCCACGAACTGGACGCCCCGGGCACCGTCGTCGACCGTCGGCAGGTCCGGCGCCGCGGCGCGGGGGTCCGATCCCGCACGACGGGCTGTGATGGCCGACCACGCGTCGTCGTAGACCGTGCCGAACGCCGCCGCGAACCCCTCGGGATGGCCCGCCCACATCCGCGACGCCCGTGCCGCGGAGGGCAGCATCTCGGGTGATCCGCGGGCAATCGTGCGGTGGGGACCTTCGAGCGGCCGTACGGTCAGCTCGTTCGGCCACTCCTGCGACCACTCCAGCCCTCCTCGCTCCGCGAAGACCCGCAGGCGCAGCCCGTGCAACTGTCCGGCGGCGGCCATGGTCACCCACAACAGCCCGGGGACCTCGCCGGGGAAGCGCAGCATGACGTGCGCGTTGTCGTCGGCCGTACGTCCCGGCACCAGTGTCGAGAGGTCCGCGGCGACGCGCTGCACACGCAGGCCTGTCACGAACTCGGCGAGGTGCTGCGCGTGCGTGCCGAGGTCGGCAACGACGCTGGACGCTCCGGCGCTGGCGGGATCGGTCCGCCACGACGCCTGCCGGTGGCCCTCGGCCTCCAGCAGGGTCGCGGCCCAGCCCGATGCGAACTCCACCTGCACCAGCCGCACCGCGCCGAGTTCTCCACTGGCCAGCAGGTCCCGGGCGTGGCGGACCATGACATAGCCCGTGTAGTTGTAGGTCACCGCGAACACCAGCCCGGTGTCGCGCTGCCGACGCACCAGGTCGAGTGCGTCATCCACCGACGTCGTCAACGGCTTATCGCAGAGGACGTCGATGCCCTGATCGAGGAACGCGGAGGCGACCGCGTGGTGGCTGTCGTTGGGCGTGCAGATCGTGACGGCCTCGATGCCGTCCTCGCGTTCCGCCTCGCGTTCGGCCATTTCCTCCCACGTCCCGTACTGGCGTTCTCTGGCGATGCCCAGTCCCGCCGCGAAGTCGCGGCTGCGACCCGGATCGGTCGCGAACACGCCAGCCACGAGGTCGAACCGGCCGTCGTACCTGCCCGCCCGGCGGTGTGAGTCGCCGATCGTCGATCCCTTGCCGCCGCCGACCATGCCCCAGCGCAGCCGGCGCGCGGACCGCTCGACCTCTTCCTCCGTCATGCGACCTCCTCGGCGTCCCTGCACGCGGCCGTCGGGGTCGACGCCCGAGGTGAAGAATGCCCGCGGGCGCTCGAGCGACACCCTGGGGCCACCAGATGGGCGCGGGCGCGAACTCCACGCACTCGTATCCTCACGCGGCCACCTTGTCGAGGAGCCGGTGTCGTGATGCTGCGTGGCGTGCCGCGTCTAGTCGGCGGTCGGCATGTCGTAGCTGGCGCCCGACGCGTGGTGGACGTGGGGCCAGCGGACAGTGACCTTCTTGCTCTGGGTGTAGAACGTCACGCCCTCGGGCCCATGGACCCCGCTGGCGCCGAACAGCGAGGCCTTCCAGCCGCCGAACGAGTGGTAGGCCATCGGCACCGGGACCGGCACGTTGATGCCGACCATTCCGACGTTGACTCCACGGTGGAATCGCCGGGCCGCCTCGCCGCTGTTGGTGAAGATGGCGGTGCCGTTGCCATAGGGGTTGGCGTTGATCAGCGCGATCGCGTCGTCGACGGTGTCGCTGCGCACGACCGACAGGACCGGCCCGAAGATCTCGTCGGTGTAGACCTCCATGTCGGTCGTGACGTGGTCCAGCACGGTCGGCCCGACCCAGAAGCCCTCCTCGTGGCCCTCGACCACCAGGCCGCGGCCGTCGAGCGTCACCTTCGCGCCGGCCTGCTCGCCCGATTCGATGTAGCCAAGGATCCGCTCCTGCGCCTGCTTGGTGACCACCGGCCCCATCTCGCTGGCCGGGTCACGGCCTGGGCCGACCTTCACCGCTGCGCCCTTGTTGTGTAGCATTTCGTTGAGCGCGTCGCCCGACGAACCGACGGCGACGGCCGCCGAGACCGCCATGCACCGCTCGCCCGCGGAGCCGAACGCCGCCGCGACGAGGTGGTCGCTCGCGAAGTCCAGGTCGGCGTCCGGCAGCACGATGGCGTGGTTCTTCGCGCCACCCAGCGCCTGGACCCGCTTGCCGTGCTCGTTGGCGCGACCGTGGATGTACCTGGCGGTCGGGGTCGATCCGACGAATGACACCGCCGCCACGTCCGAATGCTCGAGCAGGGCGTCGACGGCTTCGTTGTCGCCGTGGACGACATTGAAGACCCCGCCGGGCAGGCCGGCCTCGGCCCACAGCTCGGCCACGCGCTCTGACACCGACGGATCGCGTTCGCTGGGCTTGAGCACGAACGTGTTGCCGCACGCGATCGCGACGGGATGCATCCACATCGGGACCATCATCGGGAAGTTGAAGGGCGTGATGCCCGCACAGACCCCGAGCGGCTCGCGGTAGCTGAACGCGTCGACGTCGGCCGACACCTGATCGGAGTACTCGCCCTTGAGCAGCTGCGGGATGCCGCACGCAAACTCGACGACCTCGAGCCCGCGTTGCACCTCACCCTTGGCGTCCGACAGCACCTTGCCATGCTCGTCGGAGACGATCTCCGTCAGCTCGTCAGTGCGGTCGTTGATCAGCTCGCGGAAGTTGAACAGGATGCTGGTCCGCCGCGACAACGACGTGTGCGACCACTCCTCGAATGCCGCCGCGGCGGCCCCCACGGCGGCGTCGACGTCGGTGGTCGAGGCGAGCACGACCTCCGCCTGCTGCTGGCCCGTCGCGGGATTCCACACGGGCGCGGCTCGGGTCGAGTCGCCGATGGCCGGTTCCCCGTTGATCCAGTGCTTGATGGTCCTCACGTCGTCCGTCCTTGGTCGTCGGTGGAAGTGGCGCTGGGAGTCGTCGATGTCTTCGTCGTCATCGTCGATGATTCGCAGACAGGGGTGCCGCCGCTTGTGTTCCCGTTGCGCCGTGAACGCCTGCACCGGTGAGGCGGCGGTGTCGTGGTTGCACAGGCTGCCGGCCTCATGACCCCGGCGGCCGGAACGGCAGCTCCGAGACCGTCGCCGCCGTGACGCCGTCCGGCATCGTGACGGTCAGGTCCGTGCCTGGTCGCGCGTGCGTGCGGTCGAGCATCGCGATCGCGACGCCGCGCCGCCGGGCGGGTGAGACCGCCGCCGAGGTCACCTCACCGACGCGCTGGCCGCCGACCGTCACGGGCCACGGCATGACACACGGCGGGAGCGCGGTGGCATCCAGCTCCAGGCCCATGATCCTGCGCAGGGCGCCACGGGCGGCGACCTCCTCCAAGGCGGCGCGGGCGAGGAACGTGATGGGCCGGTCGACGTGGCAGTACCGCTCGAAGCGGCACTCGAACGGGTTGTGGGCGCGCGTCATGTCCGCGCCGTACGACAGCAGCCCGCCCTCGATCCGCTCGATCAGGTTGGGGCCGCCGGCGGCGACGTCCAGGTCCTGGCCGGCGTCCCACAGCGCGTCCCACAGCGGGAGCGCGAGGTCGACGCGGTCGACGTAGATCTCGAAGCCGCCCTGCCGGCTCCAGCCGGTGCGGGCCACCATCAGCGGATGACCGGCGAAGGCCACGTGGCTGAAGCGGAAGAAGCGGATGTCGCGGACGACGTCGCCGAGCACGCGGGCCACGAGGTCCTCCGCCTTGGGTCCCTGCACCGCGAGCGGCGCGACCGGCGGCGTGGTGACCGCGGCGTCCAGCCCGAGGCCGTGTGCGAGGCCGGCGACCCACAGGTCGACGTCGGCGTCCGCGATCGACAGCCAGAAGCGGTCGTCGTCCAGGACCGAGATGACCGGGTCGTTGACGACACCCCCGTCAGCGTCGACCAGCGGTGCGTACAGGCAGCGCCCGGGCCGCGCCGTGGACAGATCCCTGGGGGTCAGCAGCTGCACCAGCCGCGCGGCGTCGGGTCCCCGCACCTCGACCTGGCGCTGGCATGACACGTCCCACAGCTGGACGTGCTCGGTCAGGTGCCAGTAGTCCTCGTCCAACGATCGGAACGTCACCGGGAGCAGCGTGTGGTTGTACACGGTGTACGCGCGGACGCCCGCCGCCTCGACCCGCGGCGTGAACGGGGTGATCCGCACCCTCGTGCTCGGGCTCAGCGTCGGCCCCCCGTGCGCGCCTGCGGTCATCGTCGCTCCTGGCCGCCGCTGTCGACGGGGCGGAACGTAGCCGATCACACCGGACGTGACCAGTGCGCCACCGGTACCGGCGCTCCCGGGTCATGATCCCGGTTCGCGCTGCGACAGGTTCGCCAGCTTCGCCGGGTTGCGGAGCACGTCGATGCCCCTGATCCGCCCGTCCGCCGCGTGCAGGATCCACGCGCTGTCGATGGCCCCGTCCGCCCGGTGGACGCAGATGCCGGGCTCGCCGTTGAGCTCGCGCACCGAGAATGTCCAGTCCAACGGCCGCAGCCGCGCCAGCGACAGGATGACCTGGGCGACGCGCTCCGCTCCGTGCTGCGGATGCCGCGCGGCCGACACGACGCCACCTCCGTCGGCGACGAACGTCACGTCGGGAGCCAGCACCGCCATCAGCGCATCGAGGTCGGCGCCGGCCACCGCGTCGACGAATGCCCGCGCCACGTCGTCACGCCGCTGCGCGTCCCGCTCGTACCGGGGACGTCGCTCGGCCAGGTGCGCACGCGCGCGCGACGCGGCCTGCCGCACGGCCGCGGGTGAGCGGTCGAGCATGGAGGCGATCTCGTCGTGGCGGTAGCCGAACACGTCGTGCAGCAGGAACACGGCGCGCTCGACCGGCGACAACTGCTCGAGCACGACCAGGAACGCCAGGTTCAGGGTGTCGGCGGTACCCGCCAGGTCCGCCGGATCCGCGTCGTCGGTGGCCAACGGCTCGGGCAGCCACGGCCCCACGTACGTCTCCCGCCGGCGCTGGGCGGACTTCAGACGGTCCAGGCAGATCCGCGACATGACCGTCGTGAGCCATCCGGCGGGGTTGGCGATCTCCGCCTGATCGGCCCGGGTCCACCGCAGGAACGCCTCCTGCACGGCGTCCTCGGCCTCACCGACCTCGCCGAGCATGCGGTAGGCGATGCCGAACAGCCGTCCCTGGTTGGCAGACACGACGTCATCGGTGGTCATCGGTCTGCTCCGATCGCGGTGTGACGGCGCGGCGCTGCGTCAGATCGTGCCCGCGGGGCCGGCGACCACGCCAGCCAGGTGGGCACGATCACGCCGAGACCGAGCGTCACCACGTTCATGGCGGCATCGAGCGGTGCGAGTCCGTCGAGGTGCAGCGTGTGGTACAGCAGGTGCGGAGCGCCGACCACGAGCGCCGCTGCCGCCGCCAACCGCACGAGCGCGGGCTCGGCGCGGTACGCCGCCACGGCCGCGACCACCGCGAGTCCGAGGTTCAGCGCGCCGACGTCGCGGATCAGATGTTCGTTGAACGGTCCGTCGACGGCGACCCACGCACGTCCGAACGGGAAGTCGCTGTAGAAGGAGCCGGGCGCCAGCAGCGCCCACACACCGACCGTCGCGGCGACGGCCGCGAGCGCGCCCAGTGCGATCCGCCGGCTACGCATGGTCGGGCACCGTCGCGACGCGGTCGAGTACCTGCAGCCACCCCGCACGGCGGTCGAACGTCGGCCGCCACCGCGTGGCGCCGCGCAACCGTCGGTTCGACACGCGCTGCGAACGCATCACCAGCCGCAGTTGCGGGCCGACCGCCAGCCACCCGGGCAGGCCGTGCACCCGCCGGCCGAACACCTCGCGGAGCACGTCCAGGTGTGCCGCGCCGGTCAACGGGTCGTCCTCGACGACGTTGTAGACGCCGGCGGGTGCCTCGAGCGCGGCGACGACCGCCGCCGCGGCATCGTCGACGTGCACCCACGGCCGGTGACCGCCGGCCGGCTCCGGCAGGGCCAGCAGACCGCGGCGCAGCGTCCGGACCAGCAGCGCGATCTGCGCCGAGTCCGCGGCGTAGAACGCACCGAAGCGCAGTGCGATCCCCGTCCCGCCCCCCTCGCCAAATCGGGCGGCGTGGGCCTCGGCGACGGCGCTTGCCGCAGCGAACGACGGTGGATCCAGCGGTGCGCGCTCATCGATCCACTCGGTGCCGCGGTCCGGGTAGACGAAGGCGAGCGCCTCCTGGACGTACCGTGCCGCACCGGTGGCGAGCGCCCCGTCGACCAGGTTGCCGGCCGCCTCGGTCCGCAGCCGGTCGGTCGTGTGCCAGGCCGAGCGCCGAGCCATGCGCGACGGCGGGGGGATCGCCGTGGCGAGGTTCACGACCGCGTCGTGGCCCTCGACGGTGGTCGCGACCGCTGTCGCGTCGAACAGGTCGACCGCGATCGGCTCCGCGCCCTGCGCGCGCAACGATGCGGCGCGGGCCGGCCCGCGCGCGACGGCGGTGACGGTGTGGTGGCGCCCGACGAGTGCCGGAACGACCCGGCGGCCCAGGACGCCGGTCGCGCCGGCGATGAAGATGCGCATGGTGTGCTCCTCGATGTGGGTGTTGGCGTTGCCTGGTGTGACGAGATGCCCGTACAGGATGTGACATCCGGTGCCGGTGGACGGGCGGGCGGTGATGCGGAAGGATCCGGTCGCGTCGCGGGTTGCCCGCGCGCGGCCGGTTCTCCATGGCCGGTGGGACGAAGGGAGCACCATGACGGACACGGCACCGGACGCCTCCGTGGCGGAGACACCACCGACGGGCACGGTGGTGAGCGATCAGATCACCCGGGAGGAGTTGCAGCTCGCGACGCGCAACCACGGCATGCCGCTCGAGGCGATGCGCTACGACATCACGCCCATCGGGCTCCACTACCTGCTCACCCACTACGACATCCCTGTCACCGACGGCGACCGCTGGCGCCTGCGCATCGACGGCGCGGTGAAGCAACCGCTCATGCTGTCACTTGACGACCTGCGTCACCGTGAGACGGTCACGCGCCCGGTAACGATGGAGTGCGCAGGCAACGGGCGCGCGCGGCTGTCGCCCCGCGCGCTGAGCCAGCCGTGGTTGCTGGAGGCGATCGGCACCGGGGAGTGGACCGGCACGCCGTTGTGGCCACTGCTGGAGGAGGCGGGACTGTCGCCCGACGTCGTCGACGTGGTGTTCACCGGCGCGGACCGCGGGGTCGAGGGCGGTGACGAGCAGCACTACCAGCGCAGCCTGACCCCCGCCCAGGCACGCGACGAGGGTCCGCTGCTCGTCCACGGCCTCAACGGCGCACCGCTGCCGCCGCAGCACGGGTTCCCGGTGCGACTGCTGGTGCCCGGTTGGTACGGGATGACAAGCGTCAAATGGCTGTCGCGGATCACCGCGTCGACCGAACCGTTCGGCGGGTACCAGCAGGCCAGCGCGTACCGGTACAAGAGCGACCCGGACGAGGCGGGTGAGCCCGTGACCCGCATGGTCGTGCGGTCGTTGATGGTCCCGCCCGGCATCCCCGACTTCTTCACCCGCGCGCGGTACGTCGCACCCGGCGAGGTGACGCTCGCCGGACGCGCCTGGTCGGGCGCAGGGACGATCACACGGGTCGAGGTCAGCACCGACGACGGCGCGTCCTGGAACGACGCCGAGCTCCACGCCGCCGTCGTCGACCACGCCTGGCAGGCGTGGCGGTTCGCCTGGAACGCCACCGACGGCGACCACGTGCTCGCGTGCAGGGCCACCGACAGCGCGGGCGAGACCCAACCTGACGACCACCGGTGGAACCTCGGCGGCTACGCCGTCAACACCGTGCACCGCGTGCCGGTGACCGTCACCGCGCACCCGCCCGGCGACTGATCGCCCGGCCGCCGCGTGGCGGCCGCGTCCGGTGGGTACGCGGGTGGTCCACGCGGTCAACAGGAGGACTCCGGTGGCGCACCATGACGTGATCGTGCTCGGCGCCGGCTCGGCCGGGGAGAACATCGCTCACGCGCTCGCCGGCGACGGCCGCGAGGTCGCGGTCGTCGAGCGCGCGCTGGTCGGCGGCGAGTGCCCGTTCACGGCGTGCATGCCCAGCAAGGCGATGCTTCGCTCCGGGGAGGTGCGGACGCTGCTGGACCACGTCACCGAGCTCGGGGCGATGATGGACCCGATCACGCCGAGCCGTCCCGACAAGGGATTCGCGCACGCCGCGCAGCGACGTGATGAGCTCGTCGACCACCGAGACGACACGCAGCACGCCGCGGGCCTGCGCGACGCCGGCGTCACGCTGCTGCGCGGCGACGCCCGCGTGAACGGACCCGGCACCGTCACGGTCGACGGGCAGGAGCACACGTGGGACGACCTCGTCATCGCCACCGGCGCACGCGATGTGCGTCCACCGATCGACGGGCTCGACGACGTCGACGCGTGGACCAGCGACGACGCCTGGACCGCCGACGAGCGCCCCGCGTCGCTGCTGATCATCGGTGGTGGACCCGTCGGCTGCGAGATCGCCCAACTGTACGCCCGCTTCGACGTGCCGGTCACCGTGGTCGAGATGACCGACACGCTCGCCAACAGCGAGCCGCCCGAGATCGGCCGGTTCCTGGGCGAGCGACTGGCCGAGGAGGGTGTCACGGTGCGCGCCGGCGTCGAGGTGGAACGCGTGGAATGCCGCGACGGTGGCGTGCGTGCGCAGCTCGACGACGGGTCGACCGTGCACGCGGCGGTGCTGGTGCTGGCCACCGGGGTCGCGCCCCGCCTGGACGACCTCGGCCTCGAGACGCTCGGGCTCGACGTCTCCGACGGCATCCAGATCGATGAGCGGTGCAGGGTCATCGGCGCCGACCACGTGTGGGCGGCCGGCGACGTGACGATGGTCGCGCCGTTCACGCACGTCGCCAACTACCAGGCGCGCGTCGTCGCTGCGAACCTGACCGGTGGACACGCGCGGACCGACCACCGTGCCGTCCCCCGCACGATGTACACCGACCCGCCGGTGGCCGGTGTCGGCCTGACGCCGGCAGAGGCGTCGCAGCGGTTCGCGCACGTGGCGGTCGGCCGGTGCGACCTGGCGGATCTGCCGCGCACCAGCGTCGCGGGTACGCCCGGCGGACGGCTCGTGCTGGTGGCCGACGTCGACGCCCAGGTCCTCGTGGGCGCCAGCGCGATCGGTGACATGGCCGACGCCTGGATCCACGAGGCGGTCCTCGCGATCCGCGCAGGTGTGCCGTTGGCCGTCCTGCGTGACACCATCCACGCCTTCCCGACCTACGCTGAGGCGTACGATGTCGCTCTCGGGGAGCTCGTCGACGGATAGTGACGCAGTGTGAGGTGCGCCGGACCGGCCGGTGGGCCCGTGCGGTGAAAGGTACGTGGCATGTGGAGGTGCGCGCGGTGTGGTGCGCGCAACGATCGCGCGGCGGGGCACTGTGGCCGGTGTGGCATGGCCAGCCCGTTCTCCGACGACGACCGCACACACACGATCGACATCCCGGCCGTCGATCCCGAACCGTCGCGTCCCGCGTCGTCGTCGCTGCCGTGGGCCGTGGTGGCGGTGGCTGTGCTCGCGCTGCTGGCCCTGATCGTCATCGCGGTCGTGACGCTGGTCGCGTGAGGCATCCGCACGCCGGCGCGGGAGGTACGGAGCATGGAACGGGTCGCGATGCCGTGGAGCGCGGTGGTCGAGGCGGCGACGGCGAGCGGGTGGACCACCTACGTCGGGACCGCCGACGCCCATGGACGTCCCCATGTCGCCGTCGTCGCTCCGGGGTTCGCCGACGGCACCGTGTGGTTCGCCACGCGCGCGTCGTCGAAGAAGTGCCGCAACCTCCGCGAGAACTCGGCGGTCGCGTTCCACTGGCCGATCCAGGGATCCGAGGCCGACGGCGAGCTCGCGGCGTGGGGGACCGCGACGGTCCACGACGGTGACGCCGAGCGGCATCGCCTGTGGGACGCGCGTGTGCTGCCGTACGATCTCAGCGGCTTCTTCGGCAGCGCCGAGAACCCGGATCTCGTGTTCGTCGAGGTCACCCTGCACCGCGCCCGCCTGCAGACGCAGCGCGGGACGCGTGTCTGGAGCGCCCAACGCGTCGACATGCCCTGACGTCGGCGTGACGCCAGGCGGACCCGACGCTACGAGACGTCGTCGTCACACCGCCGCTCGGCGGAGATGACCGTCAGCAGCCCACCCAGCAGGCTGACGTTCTTCATGAAGTGGATCAACTGGTTGATCTTGGCGCCCTCGTCGCTCTCCTCCCAGAACTGGTGACCGCCCACCGTCGTCGGGATCAGGTTGCCGACCATCGCCCACGCCGCCAGCTTCGGCTTGATGTTGAACACCAGCATCAGGCCGCCGATCAGGTTGATGGCACCGTGCAACCGCACCATGTTGGCAGGCTCGGGCAGGCCGAGCGCCTCCGCCGGAGCCGTCATCTGCTCGGCGTTCTGGATGGCGTTCGTGCTGCTGAACAGGAAGATCGCCGCGAGCAGGGTCCGGCGGATGAAGCCAAGCATCGTCGATGTCCTTTCACAAGGGAGAGATGTCGCAGATCTTCTCCACCCACCGGCCAGCTACACGCCGTGCCGATGGCCCATCCGGCGTGGTGGACCGTCGCCGCCGGGGTCGGATCAACGGGATTCGCCACGCTGGCGCAGCCGCGCGATGACCTCGGCCTCGCTCATCACGTCGGCGTACTTGGCGTCGAGGTCGAACAGGTTCGCTTCGTGGGGACGTGCGTCGCGGTCTCCGACCGCGTCCCGTACGACCACCGGAGCGAACCCGTGCTGGATCGCGTCGACGGCCGATGCGCGCACACAGCCGCTGGTCGACAGGCCGACGATGACGACGGTGTCGATGCCCAACGCCGTCAACGTCGACGCGAGGGACGTCCCGAAGAATGCGCTGGCGTACTGCTTGGTGACGACGACCTCGCCGTCCCGCGGTCGGGGCGCGTTGGGGAAGTCGGCCAGAGGGGAGCCCGCGTCGAGCACCGCCAGCGCGGGCACCTTGCGGTAGAACATCCCGCCGTCGGTGCCGCCGCGGATGAACTCGACGCGCGTGAAGATCACCGGCACCGACGTGTCGCGTGCGGCGTCCACGACGCGGGCGGCAGAGGCCACCGCGTCCTCGACACCGGCGTAGAGCGGCGACGACGGGTCGAGGTAGGCGCGGATGATGTCCACGACGAGGACGACCGGTCGGCGGCCGAAGCCCAGCCGCCCGGAGAACCCGGCCTGCGCGTAGTCGGCGCCGAGGTCGTCGGGGCGCCCGCTCGCCTGCTCAGCCGTGTTCCGTCACCTCGCCGTCGGCGTCGACCAGTCGGACGGGGACATCCACGGCGCCGGCGAGCGTCGTGAGGGTGTTGCCCCGGACGCGGTCCAGCAGCGAGGGGTTCGACACGTGCGCCGGCAGGTATATGGCGTCGGGCGCATAGCGGTCGACCGCGTCGCGCAGCGCCTTCGCGCCGCGGTCGACGGCGAGACGTGCGGGTGACAGCTCCCACGACGGGCTCAACGCGGCCTCCTCACTCGACCACGGACCGCTGGGATACGGGTTGGTCAGGTAGCTCTCGGTCGTGCGGTCGTACAGGACGACGCCGGCGCCGCTGTCGCGGGCGGCCGCGAGCGCCGCGTCGCGGACGGCGGCGTACCGGGGATCGCTGCCGTCGTCGGTCGCCGCGAGCATCCAGGTGGTCGGGCGTCGGGACGCCAACGACCGGGCGTGCTCGAGGCGCTGGGTCAGGTGATCGATGAGCCCCTCGTCGTCGGTCGTGAAACCCTCCCATGTGCGGCCCTCGTTGTAGGACGGGCCACGACGGAAGTACTTCGGCGGGGACGTCTCGAACCCGACGAACGCCAGTCGCTCGGTGCCGTGCAGGACGAGGAACCACTGGTTGTGCAACGCGTGGCGGTCCCGCGGGACGGCCACCCACTCGACGCGATCGGGACCAGCCTTGGGCTGGCCGACGCCGTACGCGATGACGTCCGCCTGCTTCTGCAGCTCGCGGTACACGTCGGACTCGTCGTCGAGGCGCGCCGCGTCCTGGAAGCCGACGTACAGGACCGCGCCGTCGTCACGCGCCGCCGCCTCGATCTCGCGCGTCGCCAGCAGCATCTCGCGGGCGTCGTTGACGAAGTGGGTGCCGCGCAACGGCCGGTCACCCGCCGCGTCGTGCAGCAGTGCCTGCAGACCGGGGTCTGACGCCTGAGTCGGTCCCATGTTCCCGTCACCTCGTCCGGTGGCGCTCACGTCCATCCTGGCCGTGCCACCACCTCGTCGCTCACCATAGTGGTTCGTCGCCGGCGGCGACCGGGATGCACCAGCGGTGCGTGTCCGGCGTCGTCTAGGTACTCGCGTACGCGCGGTACCGCTCGATCAGCGCCGTCGTGGAGCCGTCATGGGTGGCGTCGGTCCCATCGATGAGCTCGTCGCCGATGACGTCGGCGAGGACCTTGCCCAGCTCGACCCCCCACTGGTCGAAGGAGTTGATCTGCCAGATCGTCCCCTGCGTGAACACCTTGTGCTCGTAGCAGGCGATCAGCTGTCCGAGGGTCGAAGGGGTGAGCTCGGGCAGCAGGATCGTGTTGGTGGGGCGGTTGCCCGCGAAGACGCGGTGCGGTCGCTGCGTGTCGTCCACGCCGTCGGCCGCGACCTCGTCGCCCGTCCTGCCGAACGCCAGGGCCTCGGTCTGCGCGAAGCAGTTGGCCATGAGCAGTTGGTGGTGGTCGCCGACCGCATGCGGCGGGCGCGCCACGCCGATGAAGTCGGCTGGCACAAGCGTCGTTCCCTGGTGGATGAGCTGGTAGAAGGCGTGCTGTCCGTTGGTGCCCGGCTGCCCCCACACGATCGGACCCGTGTCGTGGTCGACGCGGCGCCCCTGGAGATCGACCGACTTGCCGTTGGACTCCATGTCGAGCTGTTGCAGATATGCCGGCAGCAGCGCGAGGTGCTCGCTGTAGGGGAGCACCGCGTGGGTGCTGGCGCCGAGGAAGTTGCGGTACCAGACGCCGAGCAGGCCGAGCAGCGCCGGGACGTTGCGGTCCAGAGGTGCGCTGGCGAAGTGCTCGTCCACGGTGTGGTAGCCGGCGAGCAGCCCGCGGAACCGGTCCGGTCCGATCGCCATCATCAACGACAGGCCGATGGCCGACGGCAACGAGTAGCGCCCGCCTACCCAGTCCCAGAAGCCGAACATGTTGTCGGTGTCGATCCCGAACTCGGCGACCCGGTCCGCGTTGGTCGACACCGCCACGAAGTGGCTGCGCACCGCATCCTCGCTGAAGTGGTTGACCAGCCATGAGCGCGCCGTGGCAGCGTTCGTCAACGTCTCCAGCGTGCCGAACGACTTCGAGCACACGACGAACAGCACGGTCTCGGGATCCAGGCCGGCCAGCGTCTGCGCGATGTCGGCGCCGTCGATGTTGGACACGAAGCGCACGTCGGGCCCGTCCGCCACGTGCCGCAGTGCGGTGTGGGCCATCTTCGGCCCGAGATCCGAGCCGCCGATGCCGATGTTGACGACCGTCCCGACGGGGGCGCCCGTATGGCCGGTCCACCGACCGTCACGCACGGCGTCGCTGAACTCGGCCATCTGGTCGAGCACGGCGTGGACGTCGGCCACGACGTCCTGTCCGTCGACATGGAGCGGCGCGTCGCGTGGCAGACGGAGCGCGGCGTGCAGCACCGCGCGATCCTCGGTGATGTTGAGGTGCTCGCCTCCGCGCATCGCAGCGATGCGTGCCGACAGCCCGGCGCGCTCGCCCAGTGCGATCAGCAGGCGCATCGTCTCGTCGGTCACGAGGTTCTTCGAGTAGTCCACGTACAGGTCGCCGGCCTCGGCGGTCAACCGGGTGCCGCGCGCCGGATCGTCGGAGAACAGGTCGCGCAGGTCGAACTGCGTCGCGCCGGCGTGCGCGGACAGCGCCGCCCACTCGTCGGTCGTCGAAATCGGCTGCACGACAGTCACCTTTCGCCGGGGACGTCCCACCGCGTCCACGCAGATGGACCGTGCGACCGTACACCGCCGTGCCGGTCACCTGACACGTCAGGGTCCGGGGCCGCCGCCGGACGGCTCGCGGGTGTGCCGGCCAGCCAGCCGAGGTGGTCGCTGGGCGGGCCGATCTCGGCCAGTTCGCTGCCGCGGCTCGATCGCGGCAGTCCGGTCTACCGCGAGCCCATGTGGCCGAACTGTGGTGGCTCGGGCGCCGGCAGGCCGGTCTCGTCCCGGCTGCGTCGCCTGAGGTCGTCGACCGTGCCGCCGAAGTCGAAGACGTCGGTGTCGCCCCGCTCGGCGCGCATCTGCCCGCGCAGGTCGGCCGTCGCCGTTTCGTCGACCGCCGGACGACGTCCGCCCGCGGCGTCGTCGGTGAGCACCACGCCGTAGCGGCGCGCGCCCTCGACGGTGACCAGGCCCCGGTCGACCTCCGCGGCGACCAGTTCGGGGTCGCGTTCGAGCGGGTCGCCCCAGCCGCCCCCGCCCCAGGTGATGTAGTGCAGCGCGTCGCCCTCGGCGACCTGGATCCGGTCGCACTTGCTCGGCAGGACCTCGCGGGTGCCGTCGACACGCTCGAGGACCTTGCGCGACCGTCCGCCGGGCAACCCGCCGTTCACGCCCCACGGGTAGGTCAACCAGCGATCGTCGTGGATCGACACCTCGCCCGGCTCCAGGAAGCGGTAGACCATCTCGATGCCGTTGCCCCCGCGGTGCTTGCCCGGACCGCCGGAGTCGGCGACGGTCTCGTAGTGATCTATGCGCAGGGGGAAGTAGGCCTCGAGGAACTCGTTGGGCACGTTGGTGAACGAGGGCCACAGCGAGTGCCCGTCGGGTCCGTCGCCGAACGGCCGGCCGGGGATCCCGCCGAAGCCGATCTGGTACAGCTGGAACCACTCGCCGCGCTTGTCGTAGCCCGAGTACATCAGGTGCGGTGACGACGAGAACCCCGCCGCATTCAGGAACTCCGGCTGGCGCTGACCCAGCAGCGCGCCCAGGACGTCGAAGATCCGACCCAATGCGTGGGTCCGGCACGACAACGCGGCCGGGTACCTCGGCTTGAGCAGCGTGCCCTCGGGGATCCGCACGTCGACCAGCGGGTAGAAGCCGTCGTTCCACAGGATCTGCGGGTCGAAGACCATGATCATGTAGATGCCGAAGAACATCCTGAACATGTTCTCGTTCAGGTAGAAGTTGATCGACCCCTCGGCCTGCGGATCGGTGCCCTCGAAGTCGAGGACGACCTTCTCGCCCTCCCGCCACATCGTGCAGTGGATCTTGTACGGTCCGTAGCCGCGGCCGTCGTCGCACACGTAGTCGGTGAACGACAGCTTCTCGGTGCTGATCGTGGTCTGGATCAGCTGCGCCATCGCCGCCCGGTTGCGTTCGAGCAGCGCGTCCAGGGTCGACAGGTAGACCCCGGGGCCGAACCGCTCGCACAGCTCGACGACCCGACGCCCGGCCGTGCGACACGCGGCCACGATCGCGTTGAGGTCGGAGCGGTTCCACTCCTTCATGCGCACCTGACGCAGGATCAGCTCCAGCGCCTCCTCTGCCAGCTCACCCTGCCGGTACAGCTTCAACGGCGGGATGACGACGCCCTCCTCGAAGATCGAGGTGGCGTCCGTCGGCAGGCTGCCGGGCACCTTGCCGCCCACGTCGGTCATGTGACCGAACATCGCGCCCCAGCCGACCAGCGCGCCGTCGAGGTAGACGGGGATGAGCACGAGCCAGTCGTTGGCGTGGCTGATCGCCGCGTCGCACGAGTACGGGTCGGACAGCAGGAACACGTCGCCGTCCTCGACCGTGCCCTCGTACGTGTCGAGGAATCCGCCGATGAACGACCCGAACTGGCCGACGACCATCCGGCCCTCGCGGTCGGCGATGATCGGGAACTCGTCGTGCTGCTCGCGGATGCCGGGCGACATCGCCGTGCGGAACAGCACGGCGTCCATCTCATAGCGCGCGTTGCGAAGGGCGTTCTCGATGATGTCGATCGTGACGACGTCGACGTCGACGCGGTCGAACCCACGGGGGTTGGCTTCGATGATCTGCGCCATGGCCTAGGCCTCCCTCGTCGCGTCGTCGGCGTGCGTCGCTCCGCCGTCGCCGTCGTCGGGGCGGATCATGATGTTGCCGAAGCGGTCGACCTCGCCGGTGTGTCCCGGCAGGATCAGGGTCGTCGAGTCCATCTCGGTGACGATCGCCGGGCCGGCGATGCGGTTGCCGGCGCGCAAGGCGGTCCGTTCGTACAGGTTCGCCGTGGCGTCCGCGCCGTCGACGTAGACCGTCGTCGTACCTTGCTGCGCGTCCGAGGGGTCGGCGCCGCCCGGGTCGATGTGCTCGGCGTCCACCTTCGCCTCGCCGCTGAGCACCACCGCGCGCAGGTTGACGATCTCGTGGTCGGCATCGAGGGCGAAGGTGAACAGTTGCTCGTGCTCGGTGTCGAACTCCGCGCCGACGCGGTCAAGCGAGAACCCGTCGAGGTCGACCTCGATCGGTAGCTCGAAGCCCTGCCCGTGGTAGCGGACGTCGACCTGGAACCGCGTCGTGGTCCGCTCGTGGCCGTCGCCCTTGTCGTCCCCGCCCGCCGGCGTCGCTGGCGCGACACCTTCACCCAGCGCGGCGGCGGCCTCGGCCTCCAGCTCGCGCAGGATGCCGGTGACTTCGTCGTCGGACGTGTCCGAGAACCTGCGGATGAACGTGCGCGCCGCCTCGTTGCGCAGGCGTGTGGTCGCGTCGCCGTAGGCGCACAGCACCCCGGGCGACGGCGGGATGATCACCGGCCACGAGCCCATCAGGCGGCCCAGCGCGTTGGCGTGCAGCGGGCCCGCGCCACCGAACGCGACGAGTGCGAACTCGCGCGGGTCGTAACCCTGCTGGATCGACACCAGGCGCAGCGCCCCGAACATGTTTTCGTTCACGATGTCGACGACGCCGGCCGCGGCCTGCCGCACGTCGACGCCCAGCGCGTCGGCGACGGTCGACACGGCGGCGGTCGCGGCGTCGACATCGAGCGACATCTCGCCGCCGAGCAGGCTGGGCGGCAGGTAGCCGAGGACCACGTTGGCGTCGGTGACAGTCGGCTGCTCGCCGCCGCGCCCGTATGCCGCCGGTCCGGGGTCGGCGCCCGCCGATTCGGGGCCGACCCGCAGCGCGCCCGTCAGCTCGGGCACATGCGCGATCGACCCGCCGCCCGCACCGACCGTGCGGACGTCGATCGACGACGCGCGCACCTTGAGGTCACCCACCTCGGTCTCGCGTCCGATGCGGGGTCGGCCGTCCTCTACGAGCGCCACGTCCGTCGACGTGCCACCCATGTCGAGCGTCAGCAGGTTGGTGTGGCCCGCGTGCCGCGCGATCCACAGCGCCCCCGCGACACCGCCGGCCGGTCCGCTCATCAGCATGGTCACCGGGGCGCTCGTCGCCGCCTGCGTCGACATCAAACCGCCGTCGGAGCGTAGGATGTGCAACCGGGCGGTCACGCCGCGGTCGGTCAGCTCCTTCTCCAGGTTGCCGATGTAGTACGAGACCCGCGGCTGTACGTACGCATTCGCGACGGTGGTCAACGTGCGCTCGTACTCCCGGATCTCGGGGAGGATCTCGCTGGACAGCGAGATCGGGATGTCGCCCATCACCTCCCGCGCGATCTCGGCGGTGCGCCGCTCGTGGTCGGGGTTGGCGAAGGCGTTGATGAACGAGATCGTCAGGGACTCGATGCCCCGGTCCGCCAGCTCCGCGAGTGCCGCGCCGACGCTGACCTCGTCGAGCGGGGTGACCTCGTTGCCGCGGGCGTCGATGCGACCGTCGACCTCCCGGGTGTGCTCGAGCGCCGCGAGCGGTGCCGGCTTGTTCCAGATGATCCAGCCTGCAAGTCCACCTGGCACGAACGACCGGGCGATGTGCAGCACCTGCCGGTACCCGGTCGTGACCAGCAGGCCGACGGTCGCGCCCTTGCCCTCCAGGACCGCATTGGTCGCCACGGTCGTGCCGTGCATGACGTGCGCCAGGTCGCCGGGCGCCACGCCGAGGTCCGCTGTCAGCTTCTCGATCCCCGTCAGCACGCCCCTCGACGGGTCGTCCGGCGTCGACGGCGTCTTCGCACGGAACGTCGCGCCCGTGTCCTCGTCGATCAGCAACAGGTCGGTGAACGTCCCACCCACGTCCACGCCGAGTCGGTAGGTCACGGTGCGCCTTTCTGCCGGTCAGATGATCTCGTCGGATCGCAGGGCGGTCAGCGTCGCCTGGTCGAGGCCGAGGAGACCGCCGTAGATCTCCGGGTTGTGCTCACCCAGCTCGGGCCCGGCCCACCGCACCGCGCCGGGCGTGTCCGACAGCCTTGGCGCGACGTTCTGCATGCGCAGGTCGTCGAACCGCGGGTGGGGCACCGACACGATGGTGTCGCGGGCGGCGAAGTGCGGATCGTCGAGCATGTCGGCGGCGCGGAAGATGCGGCCCGCGGGCACCCCGTGCGCCTCGAGTTCGGCCAGGAGGCGATCGGCGTCGTGCTGGGCGGTCCACCCGGCGATGAGGCCGTCGAGCTCCTCCTGGTGCTCGCCGCGCGCCGAGTGCGTCGCGTAGCGGGGGTCATCCGCCAGTTCCGGCTGTGCCATCACCTGGGCGAGGCGCACGAAGACGGTGTCCTGGTTGGCGCCGATCAGGATCTGGTCGCCGCCGGCAGTGGGGTAGACGTTGCTCGGCGCGACGTTCGGCAGGATCGACCCGGTCCGCTCCCGCGTGTAGCCGGCGACCGTGTACTCGGGTACCAGTGACTCCATCATCGCCAGCACGGCCTCGTAGATCGCCGAGTCGACGACCTGACCGTGGCCCGTGCGCTCCCGGGCGTGGATGGCGGCCAGCGCGCCGTAGGCCGCGTAGGCGCCGGCCAGCGAGTCGCCGATGGAAATGCCCACGCGGCTGGGCGGGCGGTCGGGCGATCCCACGACGTACCGCAGCCCGCCCATCGCCTCACCGATCGAGCCGTAGCCGGCCCGCGGGGCGTACGGCCCAGTCTGGCCGTAGCCGGTGACGCGCACCATGACCAGGCGCGGGTTGATGGCCGACAGCGCGTCGTAGCCCAGGCCCCACCGCTCGAGGGTGCCGGGGCGGAAGTTCTCGACGAGGACGTCGGACTCGGCGACCAGGCGGCGCACCAGGTCCTGGCCGCGCTCGTCCCGAAGGTTCGCAGTGACCGACTTCTTGTTGCGGGCGAGCACGGGCCACCACAGCGACTGGCCATGGGGCTTCTCGCGGCCCCACTCGCGCATCGGGTCGCCGACGCCAGGTTGCTCGACCTTGATGACCTCGGCGCCGAAGTCGCCGAGCAGCTGTCCGCAGAACGGTCCGGCGAGCAGGACGCCCATCTCGATGACGCGGAGGTCGGCCAACGGTCCGCCCGTCACGGCGTCCGAACCGGTTCCACTCATCGGTGGGCAGGACCTCCCGTCAGCGGCGCGGCGCCGCACGGCACGTGGACCGCACGCTACGGGCCATCGCGATGCCGGACAACCCCCAACCCCACGCCGATGATGGCCGGAGCGGCCAAGCCGATGGCCGATGGCAGCCGGGTGGCGAGCGCCTCGTGGCCGCCGGTGCGGCGACGGCGCGTGTCGTGGTGAACAGCCCGGTGAGGTTGACGTCCAGACTGCGTCCCACCTGCCGATCGACGTTCACCACCGTCCCGACGCCGCGGATGCCGGCGCAGTTCGCGAGCCCGTCGACGCCGTTGGCGGCGCGCCGTCACGTTGATCGTCCTGCCGCTGAACTCGCCATGGCCGCGACCTCGCAGTCTCGGTCCGCCCGCTCTCACCGGTCATGGCACACGCATACGAGCGCCACCCGACGCGCAGGTTCCGCGCCGTCTCCTGCGGCGGCCCGACCGTGGGGCAGCCGGGGCACTCGCACGTTGCTCGACCAGGCGGTCGTGCTCTCTCAGTGCTCGATGTCACTGGGCCCGCAGCAGAAGCTGGCCGCCGTGGCGTTCCATCACCTGCTTGACGGACTCGGCGTGGCCGTGGCTGCACGCCGCCACGAGGACTTGGCCGGGTTCGAGTGGGATGTCGTCGAGTTCCTCACGTTCAGTGAACGACCGTTCCGCGACGGCGTCGCCCAGGAAGCCACCGAGCACCGCCCTCCCAGACCAGTGGGCATGCCGAGTGCGAGGATGCCGCCCAGCCCGACCACGCCGCCTGGACCAGTGCGACCGCGGCGATGGACAGTCCGGCGAGAAGACCAATCACGGCGCCTGCCGCCACGCCGATCTCTGTGTCGCGGATGACATCGGTCTCGGCGTCACGCTCGAATGCGCGGTCGGCTCCGGCTCGGATGGCCAGCCCCAGTCGGTCGCTGCCCAGGCCGAGCTGTCGTAGGTCGTCGACGGCAGCCTGGCTTCTTCGTCCGCGAGCAGTACCTGCACTGGCACCACTGTCACAGGCCGCTTGTTCGACATGGACCGCTCGGGTACCTGGTCCTCGTGGCGGACGGGATCCACAACCTCGGCGGCCTGGCCGTAGGGGCCGCCTTCCTGGTCGACACCCAGGTCGGGCTCGTCACGTGGCAGCTGCGGCGGCCCACGAAGTGCCACAGGAGCTGGGCGACTTCGGGATCCTGGTCCATGCCGGATGGAGCAGGTCGCGGGCGTTGCTGTTCAACTTCGCCTCGGCGCTGACGTTCCTCGTCGGCGGTCTCCTCGCCTATGCGCTGGCGGGCAGGGTCCAGGTCGTCTGGCTGCTGCCCTTCGCTGCAGGCAACTTCCTGTACATCAGCGCGGCGGATCTGATCCCTGAGCTGACCAAGCATCCGGGTGGAGCGCGAAAGGGGTCCTTGACGTTCACGTTCGTGCTCGGCCTCGCTGTGCTGCTGATCGTTGCGTTGATCGTCTAGAGCCACCGAAGGCGAGACTCAGCGGGGTGGGCAGCAGTCGGAGCCCGACGCACCGGCCCGTCGATGTATCAACGAAGTTCCTGGCAGCTCTTTCGATCAGCGCAACCACACGGTAGGGTTGCGCGACCGCCAACCAGGCGGCACCGGCGAGTCGATGTGACCGGGAGGAGGAACGTCATGGCAGCAATCGCTGACCTCTTTGCCGTGCAGGTGGCTGGAGTGCGCCCGCGTTCCGCCCCTGAGCCATCGGCCCGTCCCGACTGATCCCTTCGATCAGTCGATACCTGACAGGCGGTGGCTGCGGCCGCCGCCTACTTCGTCTCCACCGAGATCCCTCGGTACGTGGAGCTGCGTGTGTGCGACGGCCGTCATCGGCCCCTGCGGGCACCACCGACACGATCCGCCGCAACGAGGCGGCGGAGGGGAGACGCAGCATGCATCCCGACACGCACCTGACCCTGTACCGCATGGAGCACGCGGCGCGTGCCCGTGCACGAGACCGGCGTCCTGAACGGCGCCGGGAGCCTGGACCTCGACGATGGCGCCCGAACATGCGCTCCCGCATGCGTGCCCCTCGTCGCCGCGCTGCCGCGCTGTGAGCACGGTGCGCACCACCCAGCGACGCCGGCCGCCCACACCCGGATGGGCGACCGGCGTCGCCGTCGTCGGCGTGGTGCGCGACTCGGCGTACTCCCGGGACGCACATGCGTATGGTGGACGACCAGCGCGGCTGGAGAGTGGCGGCAATGAGGCAGATCGAGATCGTCGAGGTCGGTCCGCGGGACGGCCTGCAGAACACCGACACCATGCTCGACACGGCGACCAAGGTGTCACTGATCGAACGGATGCTCGACGCGGGTGCTCATCGCATCGAGGCGACGAGCTTCGTTCACCCGAAGCACGTCCCCCAGATGGCCGACGCCGAGGACGTGATGGCGGCCGTGCCCCGTGACCGCGGAGCCTCCTACATCGGACTCGTGCTGAACGACCGCGGCCTCGACCGCGCCCTGCAGGCGCAGGTCGACGAGGTCAACGTGGTCGTCGTGGCGACCGAGACGTTCAGCCGCCGCAACCAGGGTGTCGGCGTCGACGACATGCTGGCGTCGTGGGAACGCATCGCCGCGCGCGCCATCACGGCGGGGGTCCGGACCAGCGTCACGCTGTCCGCCTCGTTCGGGTGCCCGTTCGAGGGCGAGGTCGATCCCGGTCGCGTTGCTGCCATCGCGGCCCGTGTCGCCGACAGCGGTCCCGACGAGATCGCACTGGCCGACACCATCGGGGTGGCCGTGCCGCCGCAGGTCACCGACCTGATCGGACGGGTCACCGAGCGGGTGGGCGGGACCGATCTGCGCTGCCACTTCCACAACACGCGCAACACGGGGTTCGCCAACGTCGTGGCGGCGCTGGACGCGGGCGTCGGGGCGCTCGACGCGAGCGTCGGGGGCATCGGCGGGTGCCCGTTCGCGCCCGCGGCCACCGGCAACATCGCCACGGAGGATCTGATCTACCTGCTCGACCGCATGGGCGTGGTCCACGGTCTGCACCTGACCGACGTCAGCGCCGTCGCCGAGTGGGTCGGCGAACAGCTTGGAACCACGGTGCCCGGCCTGCTGTCCCGCGCGGGTCCGTTCCCCGACGCGGCGTGAGCGGCGGCGGCCCGTCCGCCGCTGTCAGCGGTGCACCGGCCACCGGGCCGCATGATGATGCGGGCGTGCCCGCATTCTGGCGTGCGCTGGGCCTGCCGGGCGCGATCGACCTGCACGTCCACTTCATGCCGGAGCGGGTGCTGCGCAAGGTCTGGGCGTTCTTCGACGGCGTCGACGTCCATGGCGCGCCGTGGGCGATCCGCTACCGGGGAGACGAGTCCGCGCGCGTCGCCAGGTTGCGCGCGCTCGGCGTCCGCCGCTTCGGGGCGCTGGCCTACGCGCACCGACCGGGCATGGCCGCGTGGCTCAACGGGTGGCTCGCCGATTTCGCCGCGAAGGTGCCCGACGCGGTGCACTGCGCGACGTTCCACGCCGAGCCGGACGTCGACGCGTACGTCGCTGACGCGCTCGAGGCCGGTGCCCGGCTGTGGAAGGTGCACCTGCAGGTCGGCGGCTTCGACCCGCGCGCGAAGGTGCTGCGACCCGTGTGGCGCCGACTGTCCGACGCGGGCGCACCCGTTGTCGTCCACGCCGGATCCGGTCCTCAGCCGGGTGCCCACACCGGCCCGTCCGTGTTCATCGAGGTGCTCGAGGCGCATCCGGACCTGACCGTCATCGTGGCGCACATGGGTCTGCCCGAGTACGACGCGTTCCTGGACCTGGCAGACCGGTTCGGCGGGGTCCACCTCGACACGACGATGGTGTTCACCAGGTTCATCGAGCGCGTGGCGCCGTTCCCCCCGCGGCTGGTGCCACGGTTGGCCGAGCACGCCGACCGCATCGTGCTCGGCAGCGACTTCCCGAACATCCCGTACAGCTATGCCCACCAGGTCGACGCCCTCGCACGGCTCGGACTCGGCGCGGACTGGCTGCGTGCGGTGTGCTGGCACAACCCGGCGCGGCTGATCGGCTGGTCGCCGTGACCGCGTCACGCCTCGGGCGTGGCGGTCCGACGGCGCGCCGTGCCGTGTCGGCGCACGACGACAAGGATGATCGCACCGGTCAGCAGGAACGGCAGCGCCACGGTCGCCACGACCAGTGCGCCACCCAGCACCGTCACCAGCGCTGCGCGTGCGGTCGCCCAGTACCGAGCGAAGCTCGGCGCAGGGGAGCCGCCCGGCTGGTACGCGCCGCCGGCCTCGAACACCTCGACGGTCAGACGGGAGAAGCTCGTCCGGTCCTCCAGGAACCGCAGCCGGCCCTCGATCCGCTCAATCGTCTGCTGGATGCCCTCGACGCGCTGCTGCACGGCGATGGCGTCCTCGACGTCGTCGGCGCGGTCGAGCAGTGACAGGTAGAAGCGTTCCTGTGCCCGGTTGTGCCGCAGTCGCGCCTCGAGGTCGATGAACTCGCCGGACACGTCCTCCGACGTGATCGATCGCTGCTCGATCTCGCCCACCTGTCCGACCGCGACGAGCAGCGCGTCGAAGTCTTCGGTCGGCACCTTGATCGTCACGGTTCCGGATGTCGAGCCGTCGTCCGCGGTCGTGGCGTCGCTGGCCAGCACCGTGCCACCGAACCGCCCGGCCAGTCCCACGAGTTCGTCGAAGGCGCCGTCGAACGCGCCGGCTCCGACACGCATCCGCAGCGTGCCGTCGCGCACGACCCGCTCCCCGACGGCCGCCAGCGTTGCCGCGGTCACGGCCCCGCCCTCGCCGGCCGCGGCGACGTCGTCGGCACCGTCGCCCTCCTCGGGTGCCGCCATGTCGGCCTCCCCGTCCGCCGCCGCCCGCTGGGGACCGGACTCGTCCGTCTGCGCGCGTTGCCCCCCACCGCCTGCAGCCTCCTCGGCGCCGCCACCGGCGCAGCCGGCGACCACGACCATCATCGCCAGCAGGACCATCACGCCTGTCCGCTTCATCACCACGCTCCTTCCGTCCGGTGTGCTACGACAGCTGTAGGACGTTGCGAGGGGCGGGAAGGTTCCGCGTGCGAACCCGTCTGCGTCAGCTCAGGCGGCCATCCGCCGATCGGCCGCGCTCGAACCACTCGACGGTGGCCCGCAGCTCGTCCGAGAAGTCGGGAACCCGCAGATCGGGGAACAGCCGCCGGAGCGCTGTCGTGTCGGCCTGTGAGTGGCGGACGTCCCCGGCGCGAGGAGGTCCGTGGCGGCGCTCGAGTGGCCGGCCGAGGATCTCCTCGAGCGCATCGGCGATCTCCAGCAGGCTGTGGCGAGTGCCGATGGCCAGGTTCACCGGTGCGCTGTGGGTCACCCGGCGCGCGATCGCGTCGGTCACCACAGCGGTCACGGCCCCGACCGGGACCATGTCACGGGTCTGCTCGCCATCACCGAAGAACTGCAGCGGCTCCCCCGCGACCGCGGCCGACACGAACGCCGGGACGACGGCGGCGTAGGCGTGGCCGACATCCTGCAACGGTCCGAACACGTTGAAGAACCGCAGCACCAGCACGGGCAGATCGAACGCGTTGCCGTACGCCAGCGCGTGGGCCTCGGCGGCCAGCTTGCTCGATGCGTACACGCTGTGCAGGTCGGGTGGCAACGACTCGGCCGCCGGCAACGGCGGGTTCTGGCCGTAGACCGCGGCCGACGACGCCACGATCACGTGCGCGCCGGACCCACGCGCGGCCTCCAGCACCCGGAGCGTGCCCGTGACGTTGACGTCGTGGTAGTCGCTCGGACGGTCCAGTGACTCGGGGACCGACGCGAGCGCAGCGAGGTGCACGACGGCGTCGCAGCCGTCGGCGGTGTCGCGCAACAGGCGGGTGTCCAGCACGGACCCCTTGCGAAGCTCCACGTCGGCGAACCGCTCGAGGCGGGCGGCGTCGCCGGTCGACAGGTCGTCCACGACGACGATCCGGTCGATCCCAGGGGTGCGGGTGAGGCGGGCGACGAGGTTGGCGCCGATGAAGCCGGCGCCACCGGTGACGAGGATCCTCATGCACACTCCTCCTGTCGTGAACGACGCAGACCGTACTCGCTGCCGGGTCCGTCGGACGCGTGCCCGGACCGTGGGGCGTGCCGGGCGTCGGCCCCGCCCGTTTCTCGCCGAACCCACGGGAAACCTGTATGCGGACCTGACGGCTCCCTCGCGCGGAGCTGCGGCAGGAGTCGGGTTTCCCAAGAATTGGCGATTCGGCCGCCGAGCCGGGCACCTAGGGTCCGCCGTGTGAGAGCAACATGGATGCAGGAGGAACGCCCGTGACGCCGACGAACGCCGCCGATGCGGACCGCACCGAAGTCCGTGCCCGTGGTGGAGTGGGCCGCTACGGCATCGACGACGCCCAGACGCGCGTCGAGGTCCGCCTGCGCTACGCCGGCATCCCGTTGACCCGCGTCGCCGGGCGGGTCGCGGGAACGATCGAGGTCCCGACCGACCTGATGTCGGTCAACATCTCGGTGCGCGTCGATGTCGGAGATCTCACCCAGGTCGCCGGCCACCACGCCGCGCGGCCCGGACACGAGATCGAACCCTCCACCGCGCCGGTCGCGACGTTCGAGGCCAGTCGGATGGAGCCGATCCTGGAGTCGTTCGTCACGCACGACGGCGACCGTCCCCTCTGGGCGCTCGTCGGCGACCTGACACTGGGTGGGGTCTCACGGCCGGCCCGCATCGCGGTCGGTGTCGTGCGGACCGTCGATGACGGCGACGCCGTCGTGTTCTCGGGTTCCGCGTCGCTGCGCTGCTCGGACTTCGGGATCCGCCGTCCGGGCCGACTGCTGAGCGACACGTTCCACCTGCGGATCATGGGCATCGCCTACCGCGAGGACGGCTGAGCGGCACGTCGTCCGTCGCCGCGACAGGAGGCTGAGCTGCCACGTCGGGCGCTGCGCGATGCACGGAGTGCGCATCTGACGTTCCTCGCGGTCGCCGACCGGGCAGACAGGCTGCATGGCCACCGACGCATCATCTGTCCGCCGCGTCGCCGGCCGCTACCGGCTGGACCGTCTTGTCGGCCGTGGCGGGTCCGGCGCGGTCTGGCGTGGGTACGACGAGCGTCTCGACCGTGCCGTTGCGGTCAAGGAGATCACCTTCCCCATCGACGCCGACGAGGCAGCGGTCGGGCGGTCGCGCGCACTGCGCGAGGCGCGTGCGGCCGCGCGGCTGGGCGGTGCCGGTGTCGTTGGCATCTACGACATCATCGAGGGCGATGGCACCGTCCACCTCATCATGGAACTGGTCGAGGCGCCGGACCTGGCGACGCTCGTCCGTCGTGCCGGTCCCCTGACGCCGCCGACGGCTGCGCGGCTGGGGCTGCAGGTGCTCGACACGCTGGAGGCGGCGCACCGCGAGGGGATCATCCACCGGGACATCAAGCCCAGCAACGTGCTGATCGACGGTGACCGGCCACGCCTGGCCGACTTCGGGATCGCTCGACTGGGCGACGAGTCGACGCTGACCGCGACGGGTGTGGTGATGGGCACGCCGGCCTACATCGCCCCCGAGCACGCGCGCGGCGACGAGGTCGGCCCGGCGGCCGACCTCTACGGCCTCGGCGCCACCCTGTACTACGCGGTCGAGGGCGTGCCTCCGTTCAGGTCCTCCGGATCGATGGCGACCGTCGTCGCCGCGCTCAACGAGGCACCGCGCGCGCCGGAGCGCGCCGGTGCCCTGGCCGACGTGCTGACCGATCTGCTCGTCAAGGATCCGACCGACCGGCCCGACGCGGCCGCGTTGCGGGGCCGACTGGAACGGGTGGCGGCGCTGGGTGGTGTCCTTCCCGACGAGGACGCAGCGGAACGCACGACTGAGGAGATCGCGTCGGCCCGGGCCGTGGCCGCCGGGGCCGCCGGCGCTGCGGTGGGACCCGGGGTCGACGCCGACACTGACCGCGGCGCCCCCGCGGCGGACGAGGAGGGTACCGCCGCCGGCCAGCGTGGCGCGGCGTCGGCGGGGGTGAGGGTGAGTGGCAGCGAGCCGGTCGATGGGGATCTGCCCGGGTCCACCCGTGACACGGCTGACGACGGTGACCCCGCCGCCCGGCGCGCCGCCGCGGGCGTCGCACGCGCGCCGGACTGGTCACGGGGCCCGGGCCGGTCTGCCCGCCGGTCCCGCTCGGGTCGCCGGCTGCTACCCGTGGCACTCGCGCTGATGCTCGCCGCTGTGATCGCCGCCGCGGGCTGGTGGCTCGTCGATGGCAACGAGCGACGGGACACACCGGCCGCCGCCGGCGTAGCCGCCACACCGAGCGAACGGTCGGAGAGCGCTGCGGCCCCAACCCGCGGTTCCACGGGCACGGGCGGGTCCACGGACGAGTCAGCCGGTGGACCCTCGCCGACACCTACACCTTCGCAGGCGGCTCCCGACCCGCCGCCGGATGCCGATCCGCCCTCGACACCCGCGCCGCAACCGCAGACCGACGGGGTCCTCCCCGCGCTCGATGACGTGCAGGTACCCCCCGACTGGGTGACGTTCGACGGTGGGCGTCAGCCCTACAGCGTCGCCCATCCGCCCGGCTGGCAGGTGATCGAGCGTTCCGCGACGATCACCGATCTGCGCGACCCTGCCACCGGGACCTATCTCCGGCTCGACTGGGTCTCCGAGCGGCGCGACCCAGTCGGGGCCTGGCGCACCGTGGAAGCCGGCCTGCGGTCACGGCAGGACGACTACCAACGGCTCCAGCTCACGCCGACGACCTTCCGGGGAGACCGCGCGGCGCTGTGGGAGTACCGCTACCGGGACGGCGGCACCGAGTTGCACGCGTACAACCTCGGCGTCAACCGGGGCGACTTCGGCTTCGCGCTCAACCTCCAGGCGCGCCAGGACAGGTTCGATCGGGTCGCACGGCAGCTGTGGCCGTACTTCCTCGCCTCCTACCGCTTCCAGGGCGGCTGAAGGCGCCCCGCGCTGCGTCGGTGCCTGTCCGGGCGCGCCGATCCACCCGTCGCGGTCAGTCGATGGTCGGCACGTCCTGGGGCGGCGGTGGCCCCACGTACCGGGCCGACGGGCGGATGATGCGGTTGTCCGCCGCTTGCTCCATCACGTGCGCGCACCACCCCACGGTGCGGCTTGCCGCGAACGTTGCCGTGAACAGCTCGGCCGGCAGGTCCGAGGAGTCCATCACGATCCCGGCGTAGTACTCGACGTTGGCGTACAGCTCGCGCCCCGGCTTCAGCTCGGCGAGGACATCGACCACGATGTCCTCGACGGACGTCGCCAGCTGCGCCTCGTCACCACCGACGCGCTCGGCGACCTCGCGCAGCAGGACCGACCGCGGGTCGCGGGTCTTGTAGACGCGGTGGCCGAACCCCATGATCCGCTCACCGGTCCGGACCTTGCGTCGGACGACCTCGTCGGCACGCTCCACCGAGCCGATCTCGTCCAGCAGGTCCAGCGCACGCGACGGTGCACCGCCGTGCAATGGTCCAGACAGCGCGCCGATCGCGCCCGTGATCGCGGCGCCGAGGTCAGCGCCCGTCGACGTGATGACGCGCGCCGTGAACGTCGAGGCGTTGAAGCCGTGGTCGATGGTCGACAGCAGGTACTGCTCGATCGCGCGCGCGTGGTCGGGCTCGGGCTCCCCCCCGTGCAGCATGTACAGATAGTTGGCCGCGTAGGGCAGATCGGGGTGCGGCGGGACCGGGTCGAGGCCCTTCGCGACGCGGTACAGCGTGGCGATGACGGTCGGGACGACGGCGGTGATGCGCAGCGCCTGTTCGCGCAGCTCCTCGGCGCTGACGTCCATGCTTGGCTGGAAGCCCTCCTCCGCGGCGACGATCGACACCCCGGTGCGCAGCCCGTCGAGCGGGCCGCTGCCGGCCTCGGCGATCGAGCGCAGCAGTGCCACCAACTGCTCCGAGAGCGTGCGCAGAGGGATGACGCGTTCGCGGAACGCCTCGCGCTCCTCGGGCGTTGCGGGCAGCGTACCGAGCAGCATCAGCTGCCACACGTCCTCGAAGGTCCGCTTGCGCGCCAGGTCAGTCGCCGCGTACTGGCGGTAGTGGAAGAAGCCCTCGCGGCCGCGTACGCCGCCCACCTCGGTTTCGGCGACCGTCACGCCGGCCAGGCCCTTGGGGGCGTCGAGCTCGCCCGGGTGGCGTACCTCCTCGACCTTCGCGACGGCCATCAGGTCACGCATCGAGACGACGCCGGCCAGGCTGCCGTCGTCACTGCAGACCGGCAGGTGGCGGAAGCGACCCCTGTTGAGGAGATCGAGCCCTTCGGTGGCCGCCGTGTCCGCCGCCGCGGTGACCGGGTCGGCGGTCATCCAGTCCGAGACGCGCTCCTTGGAGGCGTCCGATCCGGAGGCGGCCAGACGCAACAGATCGCGCTCGGTCAGGATGCCAACGACCTTGTCGTCGGCGACCACGACGATCGATCCGGCTCCGGCATCGTCCATCTGGGCGGCGGCGGTCTGCACCTGCGCCTCCGGTCCTACGGTGAGTGCTGGCTGCTTCATGAGGTCGCCGACGGTCTCTCGCGAGGTCACGGACTGCCTCCTTGTGCTTGACATCTCTAGCAACCGTACCCGCCGGCAGAGTGCCCCGACAGCGCCTTCTCTGGCAACTCTGGCAGAAGTTGCCATGCCACGTCCCCGCTGGCGCGATGGTGACCGCGGAGTTCTCACTCCTCCGGGTCGTGGCTCCAGTCACTGCGCTTGCGGCTGTACGTCGCGTCGAACGTCACAGTACCGTCCGTCGCGTCGATGTCGGTGATCTTCGGCACCGTGACCGCCACCGCCGGATCACCCGCGCGGCCGACGTGCGCCTCGAACCGGGCGGCGAACGTGTCCAGCGTCGACCGCACCAGCAGCGCGGCGCCGACGGGCAGGTAGCAGCGGTTCTGGTCGGTGACGGTGTCGGTCCGCCGGCGGATCTCGGCGATGTCCGCGGACGTGCCCTCACCACGCACCAGCGCATCGAGGCGCTCGAAGATCTCAGCGGTGCCCAACTTGCACGCCAGGCACTGTCCACACGACTCGATCGCGAGGAAGCGTGCCAGCGTCGCGCACACCTGCACGATGTCGCGGCGGGTGTCGTACACGGCGAAGCCACCGCTGCCCAGACCGGTGCCGGCCTCGGCGAACGAATCGAAGTCCAGCGGCAGATCCAGCACGTCGGGTGTGATCACGCTGTTCGAGGTGCCCGCATAGATCGCGAGGACGTCCCGCGCTCCCGCCAGGTCGACCACGAGCGTCCGTGCCGGCGTGCCGAGCGGGAGCTCGTAGACACCAGGACGGTCGACGTCGCCGACGACCGTGAACACCATCGTGCCCGGTGCCTCGGTCGTGCCGACCTCGCGGAACCAGTCGGCGCCGTGCTGCAGGATCGCCGCGACGTGAGACAGCGTCTCCGCGTTGTTGACGACCGTCGGGTTGGGCGCGGTCATCGTGGCGAACAGGCCCGTCTCGTACGGCGGCAGGATGCGCGGCAGCGGCAACTTGCCCTCGATGACCTCGAGCATCGCCGATTCTTCGCCGAACAGGTACTCGTCAGGGCCCGGCACGATCCGGATGCCCTCGGCGCCCGGCCAGTCGGCGTCCATCGCCGCGTCGCGCGCGCTGATCAGGCGCTCGATCTCGTCGGTGAACCGGCGCTTCACCCCGACGTAGGCACTCGTGATCCCGAGGGCGTGCATCGCGATGGCCAGGCCCTCGATGATCGCGAACGGGTTGCGCCGCATCAGCTCGCGGTCCTTGAAGGTCGCCGGTTCACCCTCCGCCGCGTTGCAGACGACGTGGCAGCCGCCGGCGTCGCGCGCCGCGTCCGCCACCGACCGCCACTTCGTCCCGGTCGGGAACCCGGCGCCACCACGCCCGCGCAGGCCGGACGCCCCGATGATCTCGATGACGTCGTCCGGTGGCAGGTCGTTCGCGGTGCGCAGGCCCTCGCCGCCCCCGTCCGCCACGTAGGCGTCCAGCGTGGGGTACGGCGCGTCCGGCAGGACGCGGTCGATCTGCACGTCGGCTCCGGTCACCGCAGGCGGCGCAGCACGTACTGGAGGATCCCGCCCTGCCGGTAGTAGGCGGCCTCCGCCGGTGTGTCGATGCGCACGACCGCGCGGAACTCGTGGTCCGCGGTGCGGACCGTCACCGTGTCGGGGATCTCGTCGCCGTCGGCGAGGCCGACGATGTCGAACACCTCTTCACCGGACAGTCCCAGCGACTCCGGCGTCTCGCCATCCGGGAACTGCAGAGGCAGGATGCCCATGCCGATCAGGTTCGACCGGTGGATGCGCTCGTAGCTGACCGCCATGACCGCCCGCACACCCAGCAGCGAGGGGCCCTTGGCGGCCCAGTCGCGCGACGATCCCGACCCGTACTCGGCACCGGCCAGCACGACCAGCGGCGTGCCCGCGTCGGCATAGCGTTGCGCCGCGGTGTGGATGTCGACCACCTCACCCGTCGGGAGGTGTCGGGTGTAACCGCCCTCGGTGCCGGGGGCCAGCAGGTTGCGCAGCCTGATGTTGGCGAACGTGCCACGCACCATCACCTCGTGGTTGCCCCGTCGGGAGCCGAAGGAGTTGAAGTCGCGGCGCTCGACGCCCTGCTCGCGCAGCCAGCGGCCGGCGGGCCCGTCCCACGCGATCGACCCGGCGGGGGAGATGTGGTCGGTGGTGACGCTGTCGCCCAGCAACGCCAGCGCCCGCGCGCCGGTGATGTCGCGCAGCGGTTCAGGCTCCGCCGGCATGCCATCGAAGAACGTCGGTCGGCGCACGTACGTCGACTCGTCGCTCCAGTCGAACCGGTCGCCGCCGGCCGTCGCCAGCGACCGCCACCGCTCGTCGCCGGCGAACACATCGGCGTAGCGCGATGTGAACATCTCGCGCTGCAGACTGTCGCGCAGCACCTGCGAGACCTCGTCCGCGGTCGGCCAGATGTCGCGCAGGTAGACCGGTTCGCCGTCCGCGCCGGTCCCCAGCGGCTCCTCCAGCAGATCGACCTCCAACGAGCCGGCCAGCGCGTAGGCCACCACCAGCGGTGGCGACGCGAGCCAGTTGAGCTTGCAGTCCGGGTTGATGCGCCCCTCGAAGTTGCGGTTGCCCGACAGCACCGAGCACACCGCCAGGTCGTGCTCGGCGATGGCTGCGGAGATCTCCGGTGCCAGCGGACCCGAGTTGCCGATGCAGGTCGTGCACCCGAAGCCGACGAGGTTGAAGCGCAGCTTCTCGAGGTAGGGCCGGAGCCCGGCGCGCTCGTAGTAGTCCATGACGACCTGCGACCCCGGCGCGAGCGAGGCCTTGACCCACGGCTGCGTGGTCAGCCCGCGCTCGACGGCGTTGCGTGCCAGCAGACCCGCCGCCAGCATCACCTCTGGGTTGCTCGTGTTCGTGCAACTGGTGATCGCCGCGATCACGACCGCTCCGTGATCGAGGGTGAAGGTGCCGTCGGCGGTCGTCACCTCGACGGCGTCGCTGGGCAGGCGACCCGCCGACGGGCGTGACGGCCGCGGCGGCGTCCGGTGGTTGGTGTCGATGGCGATCGGGTCGCTCGCGGGGAACGTCTCGGCGATGGCCTCGTCGGTGGATCCGTCGGCCACGTCGGCGGGCAGCTCCTGGCCGGCCGCGACGTCCGCGTGCGGCACGAAGCGCTGCAGGCTCGTCCGCAGCGCCGCCGGCACGTCGGCCAGCGCCACGCGGTCCTGGGGCCTGGACGGCCCCGCGAGGCTCGGCTGGACGGTCGACAGGTCCAGCTCGACCGTCTCGGAGTACGTCGGTTCGGGGGCGTCCGGCGTCCAGAACAGCCCCTGCGCGCGGGCGTACGCCTCGACCAGCGCGACCTGCTCCGGGTCGCGGCCGGTGAACTCGAGGTACCGGAGCGTCTCGTCGTCGATCGGGAAGATCGCGCACGTCGAGCCGTACTCGGGCGACATGTTGCCGATGGTCGCGCGGTTCGGCAGCGGGACGCGGGCGATGCCGGGACCGTAGAACTCGACGAACTTGCCAACGACACCGTGCTTGCGCAGGAGTTCGGTGACGGTCAGCACCAGATCGGTCGCCGTCGTGCCCTCGGGCAGCTCACCGGTCAGCTTGAACCCGACCACGCGCGGCACCAGCAGTGAGATCGGCAGGCCGAGCATCGCCGCCTCGGCCTCGATGCCGCCGACGCCCCACCCGAGCACGCCCAGGCCGTTGACCATCGGCGTGTGCGAGTCGGTGCCCACCAACGTGTCGGGATACGCGGTCCCGTCGTCGTCGGCGAAGACCACCGAGGCGAGGTACTCGAGGTTGACCTGGTGCACGATGCCCGTGTTCGGCGGCACGATCCGCAGTCGCTCGAAAGCCTGCTGTCCCCAACGCAGGAACTCGTAGCGTTCGCCGTTGCGCTCGAACTCGAGTTCCGCGTTGCGCCGGAACGCATCGGGCACGCCGGCGACCTCGGCGATGATCGAGTGGTCGATCACCAGGTCGGCGGGCAGCCGAGGGTCGACGGCCGCCGGATCGCCACCGAGCGCTTCCATCGCGTCACGCATGGCGGCGATGTCCACGACCGCTGGCACGCCCGTGAAGTCCTGCAGCAGGACGCGCGCCGGAGTGAACAGGATCTCACGGCTCGGCTCGGCCGTCGGGTCCCAGCCCACGAGCGCGGTGACGTCCTCGTCGGTGACGTTCTCGCCGTCGACGTGGCGGACCACGTTCTCGAGCAGGATCCGCATGACGTACGGCAGCTGAGCGACGCGGTCGGGGTCACAGACGGCGTCGAGGCGGTGGATGCGGTAGCTGCGGTCGCCGACCTGCAGCCGATCGGTCGTGTCGGCCATCGGATCATCCTCACTCGGTACCGGTGGACCTGCCATCCTCGCACTGTGCGCCGGTCTGCGTGGGGCCATACGTCCCGGCATGCGCGCCGTCGTGCGGCGACCGCTCCCCGCGCCGGGCCTCAACGGCGCCGCGGCTCGAAGTCGGGCGGGCGCCGCGATCCTGTCGAGCCTCGCGTGCCGCTGTGCGCCCCATCGTTCGTGGAGGGGAGACGCGGTCGCATGATGCGTACGCTGGTGGTGACGTCCCAGTGCGCAACGGCGATCGGACGACACGTGATCTCAGTGGAGCTCGCACGACAGCTGCGTGACGCAGGTCTGGGCTGGGAGCCGGCCAGCGGTGACCAGTTCGTCATCCCCGACCGCGACCTCGACGGTCGGGTGTTCTCGATCAGCGAGATGACCATCGACGTCCGCAACTCGCCGGTGGGACGCCTGATCGCGTTCAACGGCACCGTCGAGTGGGCGTTGGACTCGATCATGCAGCGTGAGGTCATCTGGCTGCCCGGCGAGGGACAGCTGCGTGCGCTGCTCGGTGACCGCTTCATCGCGCTCGAGCGGACGTCGACGGGCGTGAAGTGCGTCGTCGACCTCGACGGTCACCGCATGGAGTACACCGACGCGAACGCGGCCAACGCGTACGGACGTGCGCTGCTCCACGGCATCCTGCACGGCCTCCAGCTCGAGCTCGGCGCCTGAGCGGCGCCACCCGCGTCGCGTCGGCGCCCGGTCGCGCTCCGGCGTCGCTCGCCGGTCCCGCGCGCGAGCGTCGCCCGCGGAGCGGTCAGCGGTCGAGTACCTCGGCGCCCACGCGCGCCCGCAGCAGGTCGACGATCTCGCCGGGCTCGGCGTGGCGGCCGAGGGTCTTCTTGGAGAAGATCAGTTCACCGTCGAGGGTGACCTCGAAGCGTCCACCGCTCGCCGGGACGAGTCGCAGGTCGGCGATCAGCGGCGCCCACCCGTCCAACACCTCCGCCGCCAGACCGACGGCGCGTGCGGTGTAGTTTCAAGGGACGCAGTACTCGATCGCGATCGAGTGCGTGGGATCCAGCATGGCGCAAACCCTAGCTCGATAGGACGCCTGCGCGCGGCGCCTCGGTGCATGCTGTCATGGCGTCGGAGCGACCGCGCCCACCTCGTCCGCGCCGTACTCGCACTGCACGGGACGACACCATTCGGACAGCGATGACACGTGGGGCGGTGTGACTCGTGTCCGGATGGCGGCGTTCGGTCCAGCGACCGGCGCAGCGGCCGTCGGGATGCACGACGAAGTTACCGAGCGGTAGCATCGGATGCTGAACGCGTCACGCACGAGGGGAGCACCTTGGCCGCCACATCCACCTCACCCCGTCGCGTCGCCATCGTCGACGGCGTCCGTACGCCGTTCGCCAGGCGGTCCGGCGAGCTCGCCGAACTGAGCGCGATCGATCTCGGCCGCCATGTCGTGTCCGAGGTGGTCGACCGCAACGACGTCGACCCCGAGTCGGTCGACCAGGTCGTGTTCGGGCAGGTGATCCTCGACCCGAGCACGCCCAACATCGCGCGGGAGGTGGTGCTCGGCACGGGACTGCCGCCGACGGTCGAGGCGTACAGCGTCAGCAAGGCCTGCATCACCAGCTACCAGACCACCGTGAACGTCGCGCAGGCGATCGCGGCCGGCGTCATCGACTGCGGCGTGGCCGGCGGGGCGGAGTCGGCGAGCCACGTGCCGGTTCTGGTGTCACCGGCGCTGCAGGACGCGCTGCGCGCCGCGGCCGACGCACGGTCGCTGCGCGCCAGGGTCCGGGCGTTCGCCGATCTGCGGCCGGCGGACCTGGCGCCCCGCCCGCCGGATCTGACCGAGCCGTCGACGCAGGAGACGATGGGTGAGTCCGCCGAGCGCATGGCCAAGATCAATGGCATCGATCGCACCGGCCAGGATGACTTCGCGCACCGCAGCCACGTGCTGGCCGCGCGGGCCTGGGACGAGGGCAGACTGACCGACGAAGTCGTTCCGGTCGACGTGCCTCCCGCCTATGAGCGGACAGTCGACGTCGACACCACGGTCCGCTTCGACAGCGACCGACGTCGCTATGACGACCTGAAGCCGGTCTTCGACCGCAGGCACGGGTCGTTGACCGCCGGCAACAGCTCACCGCTGACCGACGGTGCCGCCGCGCTGCTGCTGATGAGCGAGGAGCGTGCCCAGGCGGAGGACCGGGAGCCACTCGGGTTCATCCGCAGCTACGCGTTCACCGCGCTCGATCCGTCCGACCAGCTGCTGCTCGGACCGGTCAGCGCCACACCGCTCGCGCTGCAGCGCGCGGGTGTCGCGTTCGACGATCTCGACCTGATCGACCTCCACGAGGCGTTCGCCGCACAGGTGCTGTCGGTCACACGCGCGTTTGCGTCCGCCGAGCTGTGCAAGCGCTACGCGGGGCTCGACGAGCCGATCGGCGAGGTCGACTGGAGCATCGTCAACCCTCTGGGTGGATCGATCGCGCTGGGACACCCGTTCGCCGCGACCGGTGCCCGGCAGATCTCCCAGACGTTGCGCGAGCTGCGTCGCCGCGGCGGCGGCGTCGCGCTGTGCAGCGCCTGTGCCGCGGGCGGCATGGGCGCCGCCATGATCCTGGAGGCGTGAGAGCCGTGACCCAGACCGCCAGCGACCTGGCCACCCTCGAGCGCCACGGCGACGTCGCCGTGCTGCTGCTCGACGTGCCCGGCGCATCCATGAACACGCTGCGCACCGAGTTCATCGCCGACATCGAACAACTGCTCGACGAGGTCGAGGCCGACCCGGACGTGCGTGGGCTGGTGATCGCCAGCGGGAAGCCGGACAGCTTCATCGCCGGCGCCGACCTCGAGATGCTGGCCGGCGCGGACTCGCACGGCGAGCAGCTCTCGCGTGAGGGCCAGCGGGTGTTCGACCGCATCGAGGGGTCGACGACGCCCGTGGTCGCGGCGGTGCACGGCGCCTGCCTGGGTGGTGGCAGCGAGCTCGCGATGGCCTGCCACGGGCGCATCGCCACAAACGACCCGTCCACCCGGTTCGGCCAGCCCGAGGTGCTGATCGGCCTCATCCCCGGTGCCGGCGGTACCCAGCGCCTGCCACGTCTGGTCGGCATCGAACACGCCCTTGACATCATCCTGACCGGCCGCGAGATGTCAGCGTCACGCGCCCGTCGTATCGGCCTGGTCGACGACGTCGTGCACCCGGCGATCCTCATCGACGTCGCGTGTGACCGCGCGCGTGAGCTGGCCGCCGACCGTGCCGCCGATGGGCGCCGGCGTGATCTGATCGCGCGCGTGCGGGGCGCGCTGCTCGAGGACAACCCGGCCGGTCGCGCAGTGCTGTTCCGTCAGGCCGAGGCCGGGGTCCGGGCACGCACGCACGGCAACCTGCCGGCCCCGTTGCGTGCCATCGAGGTGGTGCGCGTGGGCGTGGAGCAGGGGCCGCGTGCGGGGTACGCCGCCGAGGCGCAGGCATTCGGCGAACTGGTCGGCACCACGCAGGCGCACAACCTCATCCGCGTCGCCGACATGCGTCAGCAACTGCGTCGCGAGGCACGCGCTGCCGCCGGATCCGCGGGCGAGGTGGCCAAGGTCGCGATCGTCGGCGCCGGACTGATGGGTGCCGGCATCGCGGCGGTCACCGTCAGCCGTGCCCATCTCCCCGTGCGCCTGAAGGATCTCGACCGCGGCGCGTTGCGGCGTGGTCTGCGGTCGATCCACAGCTACCTGGACCAGCGCGTGGCGCGACGGCGCATCAGCGCGCACGAGCGGGACCGCCTCCTGTCGCTGCTGCACCCCACGACCGACCATCGCGGGTTCGGTCGCGTCGATCTGGTGATCGAGGCCGTCGTCGAGGACCTCGGCGTCAAGCACCGGGTGCTCAAGGAGCTCGCCGAGGTCACCCACCCTGACACCGTCATCGCCACCAACACGTCGTCGATCCCGATCGACCAGATCGCGGACGGGCATCCACGTCCTGAGCTGGTCGTGGGCATGCACTACTTCTCGCCCGTGCCGCGGGTGCCGCTGCTGGAGGTCGTCCAAGGCCCCCGGACCGCTGACTGGGTGACCGCGACCGCGGTCGATGTCGGTCGCCGGCAGGGCATGACGGTCGTCGTCGTCGGCGACGGCCCCGGCTTCTACACGTCACGGATCCTCGGCCCCTACGTCAACGAGGCGGCGCACCTGCTGGCCGACGGCGCGACCGTCGACGCGATCGACGGGGCGCTGGAACGTCAGGGCTTCCCGGTCGGCCCGTTCCGCCTGATCGACGAGGTCGGCATCGACGTCGCGACGAAGATCTCGGCCATCCTGACCGAGGGCCTCGGCGACCGCATGGCTCCCCCGCCGGCCATGGCCGCGGTCGTGGAGGACGATCGACAGGGACGCAAGAACGGGCGCGGCTTCTACACCTACACCGACGACGGCGACGGCGGCTGGGTCCGTGGCGAAGTCGACACCGGCATCTACCGGTTGATCATCCGGTCCACCCGTCCCGTCCCCGAAGCCGACGAGATCGCCGACCGCGCGCTGCTGGCGATGGTCAACGAGGCGCTGTGGACGCTCGGCGACGGGGTGCTGCGTTCGACCCGCGACGGCGACGCGGCCGCGATCTTCGGGCTGGGCTTCCCGCCTCACCTCGGTGGCCCGTTCCGCTACGTCGACGACCGGGGTCCCGCGGTCGTGCTCGAGCGGCTCCGCGCGTTGGCGGAGGCGCACGGCGAGCGGTTCGCGCCGGCGCCCGTGCTGGTCGACGTCGTCGACCGTGGTGCCACGTTCACGCGGGGTGATGGCGAGCGATGAGCGTCGGCGCCGCACGCTCCGGGCCGAGCGCACCATCGTTCGTCAAGCCGTTGTTCCTGGGTGAGATGCACGAGGGGCTCGTGGCGCCCTACCCCAGGATGGACGCCGAAGAGCAGTCACGCGTCGACGCGCTGGTGGCGGACCTGCACGCGTGGGCTGACGAGCACTACGACGCGCGGGCGGTCGAGGAGGCGCGCTGGATCGACGACGACGTACTGGGCGCGCTGGGCGAGATGGGCATGCTCGGCCTGTACGTCGACCGGGAGCTCGGTGGCCTCGGGCTCAGCCAGACGGCGTACTGCCGGATGTTCGAGGCGATCAGCGAGATCGACCCCACCTTGGGCATCGTGCTGGGCGTGCACCAGTCGATCGGCTACAAGGGCATCCACCTGTTCGGCTCCGACGAGCAGAAGCAGCGGTTCCTGCCCGAGCTGGCGAGTGGTCGCCGGCTCGCAGCCTTCGCGTTGACGGAACCGAACGCCGGCTCCGACGCCTACCACCTGGAGTGCACCGCCGAGTTGCAGGCCGACGGCTCGTACGTGTTGAACGGCGACAAGCGCTACATCGGCAACGGCTCGCGCGCCGACGTGCTGACGACGTTCGCCCGCACCCCGTCGGGCGCGCACGTCGCGCTGCTGGTCGAGAGCGACACCGACGGCTTCGAGGTCGGCGAGCGGTACGACACGATGGGACTGCGGGCCAACGACCTGCGTCGCCTGTCGTTCCGTGACGTGCGGGTCCCCAGGGCGAACGTGCTCGGCTCTGAGGGGCAGGGCTTCGCCATCGCGATGGAGATCCTCAACAACGGGCGCATGTCGCTGGGCACGGCGTCGGTGGCCGCGGCACGCAACCTCACCGACATGGCGATCGGCCACGTCACGCAGCGCGAGCAGTTCGGTCGACCACTCGCTGAGTTCGAGCTCGTGCAGGACAAGATCGGCTGGATGGTCGCCTACACCTACGGGCTGGAGGCGATGGCGTACCTGACCACCGGCATGGTCGACCGCGGCCTCGCCGACTACTCGCTCGAGTCGGCGATCGTCAAGGTCGCCGGCACCGACTTCATCTGGGAGGCCGCCAACCGGGCGTTCCAGCTGGCCGGCGGCAAGGCCTACCTGCGCACCGAGCCGTACGAGAAGGTGCTCCGCGACATCCGCATCTTCCCGATCTTCGAGGGCGCGAACGACGTGCTGCGCAGCTTCATCGCGCTCAACGGCATCGAACCGGTCGCGGCGCAGCTGTCGGGGCTGTCGCACCTGAACCTGCGTGACCCCGTCAACGCGGTGGGCGTCGTGGCGGACTACGTCGGCGACATGCTGCGACGGCGGGTCCAACCGCCACGGCTGACCGTCGCGCACGAACGGTTCGACGCGCACGCGCGGGCGGTCAGCGACCAGGTCGAACAGTTGCGGTCGGTGACCGAGAGGCTGCTGCGCCGGCACGGCGAGGCGATCAAGGTGCGGGGCGCCCAGCACAAGCGCCTGACCGCGGCCGTGACCGACATCTACGCGCAGATCGCGACGCTGGCACGGGTCACCGATGTGCTCGCCCGGCCCGAGCAGGGCATGGTCGGCGACGAGCCGTACATCGCGGAGACGTTCTGCGTGCGCGCCGCCGAGCGGGTGCGCCGCCAGTTCGAGCAGATCGAGCAGAACGACGACGAGCGCGCGTTTCGGATCGCCGAGGCGGCCTACGAGCGTGCCCGTTACCACCACAGCGTCTGACCGCGCATGTCCGCGGTGTCACAGCCGCACGGTTACCGCCAGTGGTGGATCAGTCCGTGCGGTGATCCGGCCGTCGGCGAGCGTCACGTCGAGCCGGTGGTCACCCAGGTGGATGCCGGTCAGGCGCAACGTCACGTCGTCGCGCAGCGCCGGGCCGATGGTCACCGTGCCGGCCGGGACGTCGGGATCCAGCCGCAGCATCGTGCGCAGCAGCGACAGCGGCGCCGCGGCGCTCCATGCCTGCGGATCGCACGTCGTGGGGTACGGCACCGGTGTCGGGACCTCATCGCTGTCGTAGCCGCCGAACAGCTCGGGCAGCCGCCAGTCGACGTGCTCGGGGGCGGTGAGCACACCGTCGGCCAGCCGCGCGGCCGCTCCGGTCGCGCCCGCGCGGGCGATGCCGTCGACGACGAGCGCTGTGTCGTGTGGCCAGACCGACCCGCGGTGGTACGACAGCGCGTCGTAGGCGGCCGCGTCCCGACTCACTGTCCGCATACCCCATCCGGCGTCCATGTCGCCGCGCGTCAGCCGGTCGGCCAGGGCACGTGCCATGCCAGCGTTGAGCAGGTCGACCACAGCGCGTGCCCGGCGTTGGACGACGCCACCTCCAGCGGCCGGCCCGAGCCGTCGCGGGCCATGGCGAGCACGCAGCCGGCGGCCGGTCCTGTCGACGACCAGCCAGTGGATCAGCTGCCGCTGGGCGCCTGGTGCGGCGGTGCGTAGCAGGTCGAGCCGGTGGACGGCCACGTCGACCCGCAGGTCGGACAGCAGGCGGCGATCGTGCCGGTGATCACAACCCTCGCCGCGCTGGACACGACCGTGGGCGCCGTCATCGTCAGCGCGACCGACGGCACGATCGCGGCCGACGGCGTGACCGGCCTTCCGGTTCCGTCCGCTCGGTGTTGGGGGTGGTCAAAGGCACGCAGATGGTCTATACCACGACGTGAGGGTTCATCGACGTCGAGGAGATTTGCGTGCCAGCTGTTCGAAATCGAGCGTGGGGCGTCGGGCGGGCAGGTTGCAGGCTCCTGACGCTGGTCGTGCTCGCACTGCTCGCGGCCGCGTGCAGCCTGCCGGCGCCGTCGTCGACCGGTGCGGGACCCGATGACCTGGTGTGGGCCGTCGGTGGCGCGTCCGCCGCACCGGGCGCCGTGAACGACAGGATCGCCAAGCTCTACACCGAGCAGGACCCGTCGCGTCCTGCCGTGCAGCTGGTCCCGCTGCCGGACGAAGCGGACCTGCAGCGCGAGCAGATGGCCTACGAGCTGCAGGCGCAGAGCCCCACGTTCGACGTCCTCGGCCTCGACGTGATCTGGACGGGCGAGTTCGCGGTCAACGGCTGGATCGAGAAGCTCGAGGACCGACGCAGCGACCTCGAGGGTGTGGTGCTCGACTCGGCGCTGGAGTCCGCCCTGCACGAGGAGGAGGTGTGGGCGGCACCGTTCAACACCAATGCCGGCTTCTTGTACTATCGCACCGACCTCGTCGACGAGCCACCCAAGACCTGGGACGAGCTGGCGACGATGGCCAAGGAGATCGGTCAGAAGGAGGGCATCGGCGGGTACGTCGGTCAGGGCTCCCAGTACGAGGGGCTTGTCGTCAACTACCTGGAGCTCGTGTGGGGCGCCGGCGGCGAGCTGGTGAACGAGGATGGCAGCCAGGCCGTGCTGGAGGAGAACGAGGCCGGGCAACGGGCGCTCGAGTTCATGCAGACCGCGCTGGAGGACGGCACCTATGCCCCCGGCTTCAACACCATGCTGGAGGAGGAGGGGCGCAACACCTTCCAGAGCGGCGACGCCGTGTTCATGCGCAACTGGCCGTACGCCTACGCGCTGATGCAGGGTGAGGACGAGGAGAACCCGAGCGCCGTGAAGGGCAAGTTCGACATCGCGCCGCTGCCCACCTTCACGGGGGATGGCACCGTGTCGGCGCTCGGTGGGTTCAACCTCGCGGTCAACGCCTACTCGGAGAAGATTGACCAGGCCAAGGACTTCGTCGTCTGGGCCGCGACCGACCCGGAGGCCCAGAAGATGCTCGCCGAGGACTCGCTGCCGCCGACCCGCGAGGACGTCTACGACGAGCTGTCCGACGACCCGGTGATGAGCCTGCTGGCGGAGATCCTTCCCCAGTCGAAGCCGCGTCCTCCGGTCCCCGCGTACAACTTCCTGAGCCAGGACATCCAGCAGTCGATCTTCCCGGCGTACAACGGCGACGCGCCAGTGGGGCCGACGATCAGTGGACTGAACGCCGAGCTGAACAGCCAGCTGGAGGGCTAGGTATGGCCGTCGACACCGAGGAGACCGCGAGCGCCGGACAGGAGTCCGAGCCGCCGAAGTCGCAGTCCCGGGGCATGTCCGAGCGCACGCTGGCACGTGCCTTCATGGCGCCGTCGGTCACCGCGATGGTGCTGGTCGCCGGCTTCCCCATCATCTGGGCCGTCTTCCTGAGCCTCTGGGCCTACCAGGGACGCGAGCGGACCGGCTTCGCGGGCTTGGGCAACTACGTCGAGGCGGCCACCGACCCACGGTTCTGGGACTCGGTGCTCGCGACATTCGTGTTCACCGTCGGGTCGGTGTTCTTCGAGTTCATCATCGGCATGGTCTTCGCGCTGATCATGAACCGGGCCTTCTTCGGTCGGGGCGTCACCCGGGCGGCCATCCTGATCCCGTGGGTCATCCCCACGGTCATCAGCGCCCAGATGTGGTTCTTCATGTTCAACATCACCCCCGGCTTCATCAACTCCGTGGTTCCGTTCGTCCCCGCCGACTTCAACTGGCTGGGCACCGACTACTGGGCGATGTTCGCGGTCATCTTCGCCGATGTCTGGAAGACGGCGCCGTTCGTGGCGTTGCTGCTGCTCGCCGGCCTGCAGACGATCCCCGGCGACCTGTACGAGGCGGGCCGCGTCGACGGCGCCACCGCGTGGCAGCAGTTCCGCAACATCACGCTGCCCCTGCTGCGCCCGGCCATCCTCGTCGCCCTGCTGTTCCGGACGGTCGACGCCCTGCGCATCTACGACCTGCCGGCCGTGATGACCAACGGCGCGTTCGGTACCGAGACCTTGTCGGTCCTGGTGCAGCAGTTCGTGGTGCAGACGCCCGATCCCGGCCTGGGGTCGGCGTTCTCAACGTTGACGTTCGCGATCGTGCTGGCGGTCGGCATCGTCTTCATCGCGGCACTCGGCAGGGATCTGGTCATCGGGGCGGAGGAGTAGGCAATGAGTCAGACGACCGAGGCCGAGGCCACCGAGACCAGGGCGCCGGCACCCAGGCGGAAGGCGGCAGCGTCGGGCGAGGACACGACCGCCAAGAAGGTCGGCAAGGCCCTGCTGCTGGCGACGATCTTCGTGTGGTGCCTGTTCCCGTTCGTGTGGCTGATCAGCACGAGCATGAAGCAGGGCAACAACGCGCTGAACGACCCCAACCTGTTTCAGGGCCCGTTCGGGTTCAACAACTACGTGACGGTGTTCGAGCAGAACTTCTTGTACAACCTGCGCAACACGTTCGTGGTGGCGATCTTCACGACCGTTATCTGCATCGTCATCGGCAGCTTCGCCGCCTACGCGCTGGCGCGCCTGCCGTTGAAGAAGAAGGTCCTGTGGATGTCGGGGGTGCTGGCCGCCAGCCTGTTCCCCCCGGTCGCGCTCGTGCCGCCGCTCTATGAAGCGTGGCGTACCCTCGGCCTGCTCAACACCTACCCGGGCCTGTACATCCCCTACATCGCGTTCACCCTGCCGTTGACGATTTTCATCCTGGTGACGTTCTTCTCGTCGATCCCCATGGAGCTGGCCGAGGCGGCCCGTGTCGACGGCGCGACGCCGTGGCAGACCTTCTACAAGGTGGTCCTGCCACTGGCGGCACCGGGGGTGTTCGCCGCGGCGATCATCGTCTTCGTCTTCGCCACCAACGAGTTCCTGATCGCGAGCACGTTCGCGCCCAGGGACCTCGAGGTGCAGACCGCGACCACGGCGATCGCGTTCTTCACGGGCGCGAGCCAGTTCGAGCGGCCCATCGGCACGATCACGGCCGCATGCGTGGTCATCTCGATCCCGCTCATCATCATGACGCTGATCTTCCAGCGCCGGATCGTCGCGGGCCTGACGGCGGGCAGCGTGAAGGGCTGACAGGTCCGGCGGTCGGGCCGGCTCGTGCAATCGGGGGTGGACGATGAACGGTGTCCCACGTCGGACGATGGGTCTGATCCTTGCCATCGTGCTGGTGGCCGCGGCGCTCGCGGGCCCTGCCAGCGCGGCACCGGGTGCTGGGGACAACCAGGTCGCGCACTCGCCCGAGCTGACCGAGACCACGCGGCTCGACGACCGGCGCGCCGTCGTCATCGGTGAGCGCTGGTACCAGACGTCGACGGCCGACGGGCTGTACCCGGCGATGGGGTTCCACACCCGGGGCGAGATGGGCGGCATGTGGTCGCCACCCATCAAGCTGCTCGACGGCATGTGGTTCAACGTCGGCGGCCGCTGGCTCGGCGACGCCGCCGAAGCCACCAGCTTCTCGAGCGGATGGGGGTACCACCGCATCGCCTACGCCGCGCGCGGTGGCCTGACCGTCGACCGCACCGACGTCGCGCCCGACGGCGTGCGGGCCGGGCTGATCGGCCTCACCCTGACGTCGAACTCGCCACGCCGGGTACGGCTGCTCGTCGACGCGCACTCGGAGCTGATGTCCACCTACCCGTGGGGCGAAACGGACCCCAGCCAGCTCGAGTACAACCTCGCCGACGACGGTTCCTTCGACGCGTCGCGCGGTCGACTGGTGTTCAGCGAACAGGGCACCCCACCGGTCGCCAATGCGCTCGCGCACGACTGGACCGCGGTGGTCGGCAGCACGCTGTCGCCGGAACACCACCGGCTCGGCCGGGACTTCCGCGGGCCGCAGGATCCCGCCGTCATCTGCCCGGCGTCCGGTCCCGACGCACCCGAGCAGCCGGAACGCTGCGATGACACCGAGTACGGGCGGGGCGCCGGCGGGAGGATGACGTACCGGGTCAAGCTTCGCGCCGGGGAGCCGACCACCGTGTGGTTCGCGGTCGGGGGGTCCGACGCCAGCGCTTCCGACGCGCACGCGGCCGTGGACGCGGTGCTCGCCGATCCGACCGGCCAGCTCGGGCGGACCGTCGCCGAGCGGGAGGCGGAGGGGTCCTACAGCGTCGTCGACCTGCCCGGCGACCGGCTGCTCGAGCGCAGCGTCGAGTGGAGCAAGCAGAACCTGCTGGCGTCGGATCAGATCGCGACCGACCTGCAGCTGCGCTCGACCAACGCCGGGCAGAACTTCCCCGCACCGGAGGGGACGGTCGAGCAGGCACGCTGGCTCGGCGCCGGCTGGCCCGACTACCCGTGGATCTTCGGTACCGACGGGGAGTACACGGCGTTCGCCAGCGTCGCGATGGGCCAGTTCGACGCCATCAAGGCGCATCTGCGCGCGCTGCGGGACGTCAGCGAGATCATCAACGACGGCAGCGGCAAGGTCGTCCACGAGGTCACGCCCGATGGCGCTGTCTACTTCGGTGCGAACGAGGATCCCGGCAACACCGACGAGACGGCCAAGTTCCCCAGCGCCGTCGCACTGATCTGGCGCTGGACCGGCGACGACGCGTTCCGCGACGACCTGTACGACTTCTCGGTCCGCGGGATGCGCTACATCGTCAGCGAGCTCGACGACGACGGCGACGGGTGGCCCGAGGGCCTCGGCAACGTCGAGCGGCCGGGCATGGGTGAGGAGAAGCTCGACAACGCCGTCTACACCATCCGCGGCCTGTACGACCTGGCCGACATGGCGCGGGCGAAGGGCGACGACGCGACCGCCGACTGGGCCGCCGGTGTGGGCGCCGACATGGCGTCCCGCTTCGAGGACGCCTGGTGGTACGGCGGTGACACCCGCAGCTACGCCGACTCCCTGACCAATCCGACAAACGAGCGGGTCTTCCAGCGGCACTGGATCGGCGTGACGCCGATGGACGCGCTGCTGCCTCGCCAGGACGGTCCGTCCGAGCCGCTCGCCTCCGAGGAGCACGGCAACGCGGCACTCGACGAGCGCGAGGAGAACTGCTACACCGACGAGCTCGGCCTGTGGCACACCGGGACCGGCCCGACCTCGGCCGAGGGCGGCAACCCCGGCCCCAGCTGTGACAGCGTGGTCTCGGAGGTCCCCAGCGAGCGCAACGCCTTCTCGTTGAACACCGGGATCATGGCGGTCGCCGAGGGCAACTTCGGCCGTCTCGGCACGGACCAGCAGCAGCACTACACGACCGCCAACGCGCGGATCCAGCTCGACCCGTCGATCTGGGAGCAGCCGGGTGCCATGCCCGAGATCGCGCCGGCAGGGGACTTCACACCCAACATCGACCGCCTCTTCACCGAGCGGTCGATGGTGCTGCAGGCGTGGGGCGCGTACGGGACGCTGTGGCCGGTCGTCCACCAGCAACTCGGCGTCGCACCGGATCTCGGTCGCGACACCGTGGCGGTCGCACCGAAGATCCCCGACGGTCAGCAGCACATCGCAGGGGACCGCATCCGTCTGGGTGACGGTCTGATCGCGGTGGAAGCCGACCGTCGACCTGACCGCCTGCAGACCGTCGTGGAGGGCGAGGTGGACGGGACGCTCGCGATCGGCCACGTGCTGCCCGACGGCGCGGACGTCGCCGCCGTGACGCTCGACGGCGCGACGGTGCCCTACGACGTGCTGGAGACGTACCGCGGACGTCAGGTCGTCGTCGACGCCGGCGCCGCGTCGGGCCGCCACGTGCTGGACGTCCAGATCCGCTGATCGCGCCCCGGGCCGTCCCGTACCGGTCAGCCGGCGGTCGCGGCCGACACGATCTTCTGCGCCTCGTCCAGGATGCGCTCGAGGTGGTCGTCGCCGGCGAAGCTCTCGGCGTAGATCTTGGTCTTGTCCTCCGTGCCGCTGGGACGGGCCGCGAACCAGCCGCGCTCGGTGACGACCTTGAGGCCGCCGATCGGCTGGTCGTTGCCGGGCGCACGGGTGAGCATGCGCTCGATCGCGTCGCCCGCGAGTTCGTCGGCGTGGACGTCCTCCGGCGACAGCTGCGTGAGCCGTGCCTTCTCGTCCGGTGTCGCCGGCGAGTCGATGCGCCGGTACACCGGCGACCCGTGCTGGCGCGTCAGGCGTTCGTAGTGCACGCCCGGGTCGTCGCCGGTGCGCGCGATGATCTCCGCGGCCAGCAGGCACAGGATCAACCCGTCCTTGTCGGTCGACCACACCGATCCGTCGATCTGCAGGAACGACGCGCCCGCGCTCTCCTCGCCGCCGAAGGCGATGCGGCCGTCGAGCAGCCCGTCGACGAACCACTTGAACCCGACGGGCACCTCGACCAGTGAACGGCCCGCCGCACCCACCACGGCGTCGATCATGCTGCTCGACACGAGGGTCTTGCCGATCCCCGCGGTGCGCGGCCAGTGCGCGCGGTGGTCCAGCAGGTACTCGATCGCCACCGCGAGGTAGTGGTTGGGGTTGCGCAGGCCGTCGGGGGTCACGATGCCGTGGCGGTCCGCGTCCGCGTCGTTGCCGAACGCCACGTCGTAGCGGTCGGCCAGGTCGATCAGGCTGCGCATCGCGTCCGGCGACGAGCAGTCCATGCGGATCTGACCGTCGCTGTCGAGTGTCATGAACCCGAACGTCGGATCCACGGTGTCGTTGACCAGCTCGAGATCGAGGCCGTGGCGCTCCGCGATCTCCCCCCAGTACGCCACGCTCGCGCCGCCGAGCGGGTGGACGCCGATGTGCACGCCGGCGTCGCGCACGGCGGCGAGGTCCACCACCTGCGGCAGTTCGTCGACGTACTTCCCCAGGAAGTCGTAGCCCGACACCCGCTCATGGGTGCGCGCGTCCGGGACCCGTGGCACGGCGTCCAGCCCGTCGCGCAACAGGGCGTTGGCGCGGTCCTCGATCCAACCGGTGACGTCGCCGCCGGCGGGGCCGCCGTTCGGCGGGTTGTACTTGAACCCTCCGTCGCGGGGCGGGTTGTGCGACGGCGTGATGACGACCCCGTCGGCGATGGCGTCGCCGGCGGCGTTGTGCCGCAGGATCGCGCGCGACAGCGCCGGTGTCGGGGTGTAGCCGTCCCGGTCGTCGACGCACACGTCGACGTCGTTGCCGGCGAACACCTCGAGGCTCGTGTCGAACGCCGGCGCCGACAGCGCGTGGGTGTCACGGGCGACGAACAGCGGACCCGTGATGTCGTGCCCGCGGCGGTACTCGCAGATCGCCTGGCTGATCGCGAGGATGTGCGCCTCGTTGAAACTGCCGTCGAACGCCGATCCGCGGTGGCCGGAGGTGCCGAACGCAACCAGCTGTGCCGGATCGTCGACCTCGGGCCGGCGGTCGTGGTACGCGCCGATCAGCGCGTCGACGTCGATCAGGTCGTCGCTTGTCGCCGGCTGCCCGGCACGCTCGTGTCGGCTCATCGCTGTGCACTCCCCAGGTCGCGGTGTACGTTGCGCTGCGGGTGGGTGGTGGCCCACCAGACACCATGCCCCGCCAACCGGCGGCGCTACCAGGGCGGGCCAACGATCGGCGGGTGCGCATGGACCTCGACGAGGCACTGGACCTGGCGCTGCGACGTTATGTGGACGCCCACCCACGTAGCCGCGCGCTCCACGAGCGGGCGCGGCGGGTGCTACCCGGTGGCAACACCCGCACGGTGCTGCACTTCGAACCGTTCGCGTTCCGGGTGGAGCGTGCCGACGGTGCGCACCTGGTCGACGTCGACGGCCACCGTCGCCTCGACGTGCTCGGCGACTACTCCGCAGGGCTGCTGGGTCATCAGCCTCAGGCCGTCGCCGACGCCGTCCGCGACCGGCTCGACACGGGCTGGGCGCTCGGCGGCATGACCGAGCCGGAGATCGCCTTCGCCGAGGCGGTCGTCGACCGGTTCGCGTCCATCGACCAGGTGCGCTTCACCAACTCGGGCACCGAGGCCAACCTGATGGCGATCATGACGGCCCGTCACGCGACCGGCCGCGACCGCGTCGTGGTGTTCGCGGGCGGTTACCACGGCGGGTTGCTGTACTACGGTCCCACCGGTGCGCCCCTGCGCGCACCGTTCGAGCACGGGGTGCTCGACTACAACGACGTCGACGCCCTCGAGCGCGAACTGACCGTCAACGGTGAGCGCATCGCGTGCGTGCTGGTCGAACCGATGCTGGGTGCCAGCGGCTGCATCCCCGCCACCGCCGGATTCCTCGACGCGCTGCGCAGCGGCACGCGCGACGTCGGCGCCGTCCTGATCTTCGACGAGGTCATGACCTCACGGCTGGCGCCGGGTGGCGCGCAGCAGTTGACCGGCGTCACGCCCGACATGACCACGCTGGGCAAGTACGTCGCGGGAGGCATGACGTTCGGCGCGTTCGGCGGCCGGCGCGACCTGATGACGGCGTTCGACCCGGAGGTCGGCGGACTGGCGCACGCCGGGACGTTCAACAACAACACGTTCACGATGGCGGCGGGTGTCGAGGTGCAGCGCATCGTGACCCGTGACGGATACCTCGAACGGCTGTCCGCCCGGGGTGACCGCCTGCGGCAACGGCTCGCCGACGTGTTCGACGCCTCGCCACTGGCGTTCCGCGTGACCGGCTGGGGATCGCTGGGAGCCATCCACCCGGTCGCAGGACCGGTGACCCACGTCGGCGACCTCGCCGACGCGGACGACCGCTGGCGCCGGTTGTTGTTCCACCACCTGCTCGACGCCGGGTACTACACCGCGCCGCGCGGCTACATGGCCCTCAGCGCGGCCCTGACGGGCGAGGACATCGATGGCTTCGTCGTCGCCGTCGAGGCGTTCTGCGACCGGTACGGCGCGCTCGGGTGACCGCAGGCGCCTGTCACTGCCGGTAGTGCTCGACGGTGTCGACGTCGCGGACCTCCGCCCCCTCGGGATCCTCGTCGAACTCGCGGCGTGCGCGCCGCTGGCGCAGCAGATCCCAGCACTGGTCCAACGCGATCTCGATGCGCTCGATGCGGGCGCGTTCGTCGTGGTCGAGCGCCTCCTCGGTGTGTCGACGCCGCAGGTGGTCCTCCTCCTCGACCAACGCCGTGATCCGCGACAGGATCTCCTGATCGTCCATCCCGAATGACTCCTCGCCGTTCGATGTCGCCGACCATACCGCCACGCGCGTCCGGTGCTGCGACGTCGCCGCGACCCGCCGTCGGGCGAGCTCGATCGGACACGACGGACACCGCCCACGGTGTCCCCGATGTCCGGATCAGATCGTTCGCGCCGCGGTCGACGCCAGACTGGGCGGCATGCCTCGTCACGCGGCGCGACGGATGACGCCCGGAGCCCCGGAGCCACGTATCAGCCGGTGTTCTGCAGTCCCGCGGAGACGCCGTTGACCGTCAGCTGCACCAGGCGTGACCATCGGTCGGCGTCGGCCCCCCCGGCACGCGCGCCGCGCAGCGCCCGCTGCTGCAGGAACGACAGCGCGTCGACGTAGGGGTTGCGCAGATCGACCGCGAGGCGCAGCACCGGTCGGTCCTCCAGCAGGCGGCGGTGCCCGAGCAGTTCGCGCACGAGCTCCTCGGTGCGCTCGTACTCGCGGACGATCCGGGTGGCCAGGTCCGCGCGATCGGACAGCTCCAGGTACGTCCGCGCGATCAGCATGTCGGCCTTGACGAGGCTCAACGCCGCGTTGTCGATCGCGGTGCGCAGGAACGGCCACCGCCCCATCAGCTCGCGCAGCGGCTGCATTCCACCGACGTGCGCCCGCCCGGCCGCCAGCCCGGCGCCGAGCCCGTACCACCCGGGCAGGTTGATGCGCGCCTGCGCCCAGGCGAAGCTCCACGGGATCGCGCGCAGCGATGCGAGATCCCGGCCCCCGCCGCCCCGGCGCGCCGGCCGGGAGCCCAACGGCAGCTCACCGAGCTCCTCGGCGGGGGTCACATCGGCGAAGAACTCGGCGAACCCGTCGACCTCGACGAGCTCGCGGTACACCACCTCGCTGGCACGTGCCATGGTGCGCACGAGGTCCCAGTCGAGGTCGACGACCGCACCCTCGTCGCGTGAGTGCATGGACGCGCGCACCGTCGCGTTGGTGACCTGCTCCAGATGACGCTGCGCGAGCGGCAGCGTGCGGTAGCGCGAGAACACCACCTCGCCCTGCTCCGTGATCTTGAACCGCCCGTCGACCGATCCGGGTGGCTGCCCCAGGATCGCGCGGTTCGCCGGGCCACCGCCCCGGCCGACGGCGCCGCCACGTCCATGGAACAGCGTCAGCGCGACGTCGTTGCGCCCGGCCCACTCGGCCAGGGCCGCCTGCGCCTCGAACAGTGCGATGTTCGCGGCGAGGAAGCCCGCGTCCTTGGTCGAGTCCGAGTAGCCGAGCATGACTTCGAAGCGCCGGTCGTTCGCGTCGAGGCGCTCCTGCTCGCTCGGCAGCGACAGCAGCAGGTCGAGCTCCTTCGGAGCGCGACGCAGGTCCTCGCGGCTCTCGAAGAGCGGGACGACGTCGATGGTCAGCGAGCCGTCCGGGACGGCCAGGCGCGCGAGCGCACGCACGGTCATCACGTCGACGGCCTCGCGGCTCCAGCTCACGGCGTAGCGGCGGCACGCCTCCACGCCGTGGACCCGTTGGAGCTCGGCCATCGTCCGCAGCGTGCCGATGACCTCAGCGGCCAGCTCGGACGTCGGCCCCACCCCGTCCGGCCAACCCTCGGTGGCCAGCTGGTCCAGTGCCAGGAGGTCCCGTTCGGCGTGCGGTGCCAGCTCCCGGATGACGGCGTCGTGGGTGCCGGAGTCCTGGCGGATCTCCAGCGACGCGAAGTGGAACCCGAACGTCTCCGCCTGCCAGCGCAGGTGCTGCAGCTCGCCGTACGCGAGGCGGCGCGCGCCGCCGCGGTGGAGGGATTCCTGCAGCACGGCGAGGTCGTCGATGAACTCCCGCGCCGAGCCGTACGCGTGCGTCCCGTGTTCCCGCGTCGCCTCGAGGCGGTCGGCGATCGCCAGCATCCGCAGGCGGTGCGGCTGATCGGTCGCGCGCTTGACCATCGACGCCCAGTGGTCCGGCCAGCGCCTGGCGTCCTCGTCGAGTGCGGCGCGCAACGCACGGCTGGGCGGTGTCGAGGTCGCCGTCGCGGTCAATGTCCGCCCGATCCGCCGGGTCGCCCGTTCGAGGCCGCGGAGCACGTGGTCGGTCTGGATGGCCAGCGTGCGCGCCGTGACGGTGGCCGTCACGAACGGGTTGCCGTCGCGGTCGCCGCCGACCCAGCTGCCCCAGCGCAGGAACGCGGGGAACGACGGGGCCCGGGCGCCGACGGTCTCGGGTCCGAGCGCGCGGTCGAGCTCGCGGTAGACACGGGGCACGACGCGGAACAGCGTGTCGTCGAACACGGCGAGGTTGCGCCGCACCTCGTCGAGCGGTGTGGGGCGGCGATCGCGGATCTGCGCTGTGCGCCACAGGATGGCGATCTCCTCGCGGAGGTGTCGGGCGATGTCGGCCCGTTGGGTGCGTGGGAGGTTGGACTGGTCGAACCGGTCGAGCTGCTCGCCGATCCGTCGCAGGGCCTCGGTCACCACACGTCGCCGTGCCTCGGTGGGGTGCGCCGTGAGCACCGGATGGATGCGCAGGCGCCCGAGCAGTCCCATCAGTGCCTCGCGTCCGTCCCGCGCCACCGCCTCGTTGACCGCGGCGGCCAGCGAGCCGCCGATGGCCTCGCGCGTCTCGCCCCGCTCCCGCAGGGCACGCATGCGCTGTCGTTCCTCCGCCAGGTTGATCAGCTGGAAGTAGCAGGTGAACGCCCGCGCGACCGCCTCCGCCCGGCCCAGATCCATCGCATCGATCTGCGCGCGGATGTCCGCCAGCCCTTCGGGCGTCTCGTCCCGTCGAAAGTCGATGGCGGCGTTGCGCAGCGTCTCCACCGTGCGGAACAGATCGGTGCCGCCGGCCTCGCCGATGATCTGGCCGAGCGCGTCTCCGAGGATGCGGACGTCACGCCGGAGGTCCGCGGGCATGCTGAACTGGCGTCCGTCTCGCATGGCACCACGCTACGCCGTCGATGTGTCCGGGGCGTTTCGCCGGCCACTGCAGGGCGGGTTGTCAACGTATGGAGGCGGATGTCGCCCCGTTGGCGGTGGCGTGTGGTCATGGGGTGTTGTCAACGTATGGGGGCGGATGTTGGCCCCGTCGTCGGTGTGGCGCGTGGTTGTGGGGCGAGTTGTCAACGCATGCCGGTCGATGTCGCCCCACTGGGTGGGGTCAGGCGTCGTCGAACGTCCGGCCCTCCATGGCGAGCTCACGCAGCAGTGGCGCGGGCTCCCAGCGCTCGCCGTGGCGCTCGTGGAACCGTTCGATGATGCCAAGCGTCTCGGTGAGCCCCACCAGCCCGGCATGGAACATCGGACCGCCCCTGTGGGCGGGGAACCCGTAGCCGTAGACGTAGATCACGTCGATGTCGCTGGCACGCTGGGCGATGCCCTCGGCGAGGATGCGGGCGCCCTCGTTGACCAGCTGACCCAGCAGCCGGTCGCGGATCTCCTGGTCGTCGATCTCCCGGCGGCGGATCTGGTGGTCCGCGCTGTGCGCGACGATCAGTTCCTCGACGTCGGGATCCGGCGTCGGGGTGCGGCCGTCCTCGTCGTAGCGGTAGAAGCCCGCGCCGGTCTTCTGCCCCAGCCGGTCACGCTCCACGAGCTTGTCGGCGACCGTGCGCTCGCGCTCGTCCGGATCGATGCCGCGCGCGGCGGCCTGCTGGTTGCGGATGCGGTATCCGACGTCGAGTCCGGCCAGGTCCTGCACCGCGAACGGGCCCATCTTGAACCCGAAGTCGGTGATCACCCGGTCGACCTGCGCGGGCAGCGCGCCCTCCTCCAGCAGCGTCGACGCCTCGTGCACGTAGACGTGGAACATCCGGTTGCCCACGAAGCCGTCACACACGCCGACGACGACCGGCACCTTGCGCATCCGCTTGCCCAGCGCGACCGCGGTCACCAGCGCACGGTCCGACGTCGCGTCGCCGCGGACGACCTCGAGCAGCTTCATCACGTTGGCGGGGCTGAAGAAGTGCATGCCGACCACGGCACCGGGGCGGCTGGTCGCCTTCGCGATCCGGTTCACGTCGAGCGTCGAGGTGTTGGTCGCCAGCACCGCGTGGTCGGCGGCCACGCCATCGAGCCGGCCGAAGACCTCCCGCTTGAGGTCCATGTCCTCGAACACAGCCTCGATCACGACGTCGGCGTCGGCCACCGCGTCGAAGTCGGTCGTGCCCGAGATGCGCTCCATCCGCCGCTGCTTCGCGTCCGCGTCGAGCCGTCCCTGGTCGACGGTCCGCTGGTAGTTGCGCTCGACCTTCGACAGCCCCTGCTCCAGGCGCTCGTTGTCGACCTCGACCACCGTCACCGGGATGCCCGCGTTGGCGAAGTTCATCGCGATGCCACCGCCCATCGTCCCTGCACCGATCACCGCACCCCGGGCGATGTCGACCGGTGCCACCTCATCGTCCACGTCGTCGATCTTGGCGGCCCGGCGCTCGGCGAAGAACACGTGGCGCAGGCTCCTGCTCTGCTCCGACGCCATCAGTTCGGCGAACAGCTCCCGTTCGCGGTTGATCCCCTCGTCGAACGGCAGCTCGAGCGCGGCCTCGATCGCGTCGATGCAGCGTCGGGGCGCGATCACGCCGGGCGCGCGCTTCTCGGCCTGGTCGCGCGCACCGTCGAGGATCTGTACGGCGTCGCCGTCGACCGTCACCTGCTGCTCGTGGGTGCGACGCAACGCGTCCCCGTCATCGGCCCGGGCGTCGGCGAAGGCGACGGCGGCCTCGACCACGCCGCCGTCCGCGAGCTCATCGACCAGACCGAGCTGGCGTCCGCGCTCGCCGTCGACCGGTGAGCCGGTCGCGATCATCCGTAGCGCGGCCTCCAGCCCCACCAGGCGCGGCAGGCGCTGCGTGCCACCGGCGCCGGGCAGCAGTCCGAGCTTGACCTCGGGCAGCCCGAGGTTGGCGTCGGGCGCCGCGACCCGCCAGTGGCAGGCCATGGCCATCTCGAGCCCGCCACCGAACGCGGTGCCGCGGATCGCGGCGACGACCGGCTTCGACGCCGACGCCAGGGTGTCGACCAGTCCACGCAGATCGGGCGCCTCGTCGCGCGGCATCCCGAAGGTCGTGATGTCCGCGCCAGCGCAGAAGTGCCGGCCGGCGCCTGTGACCACGATCGCACGCACGTCGTCATCGGCCTCGGCTTCGCTGACGCGCGCCGCGACGCCCTCCGGCACCCCCGGGCTGAACACGTTCAGCGGCGGGTTGTGGATGGTGATCACGGCGATGTCGCCGTGACGCTCAACGGTCACGAGATCAGTCATGGTCGGGATCCTGCCCGTGATCGGACGCTCGCAGACACGAGGTGCCGCCGTCGCCCCGACGACGTCGGCGCGGTGCCGGATAGGCGTCACACGGCGGGGGTCACACCACCCCGGTGATCGTCGTCAAGACGCCGATCACGGCACCGGCGAGCACCAGCCACGCCGAGTTGAGCGCGGTGCGCCACAGCGCCGCCGCGGTGGCCAGGGCGACCGCGACCGTCAGCGGGTCGACGAGCGCGTCGCCGGCCAGTTCGATCATCACGCCGGCCATCAGGCCGAACGCGGCGGCGTTGACCCCGTCGAGCAGCGCGGCCGACCAGGCCCGGCGGCGCAGCCGCTCCACGTGCGGTCCGACAGCGGCCACGAAGCAGAAGGCCGGCAGGAAGATGCCGACCGTGGCGACGATCGCGCCCGGCAGCCCGGCCAGCAGGTAGCCGATGAACGTGGCCGTCGTGAACAGCGGCCCGGGCGTGAACTGGCCGATCGCGACCGCGTCGAGCAGTTGCTGATCGGTCAGCACGTCCAACCGGGTGACGAGATCACTGCGGAGGAACGCCAGCAGCACGTAGCCACTGCCGTACAGCACGGCGCCGATCTTCGTGAACACGAACAGGATGCGGCCCAGGTCGAGCGAGGCGCCGGTCCCGGCCGCGAACAGCATGCCCGCCAGCGCGGCAGGTCCCTGCGTGGGTCGCGCCGTCCGCCACCCCAGCGCCGCGAGCGCCCCCGCGAGCAGGATCGCGATCTCGTTGCCGCCCGCCAGGTAGGCAACGAGGGCGGCGCCGCCAACGACCCACCCCAGCGCCCCTGCGCCGCCCAGTGCGGTCCGGCCCAGCTTGACCAGCGCCTGACCGATGATCGCGAGCACGACCGGCTTCACGCCGTACAGCAGCGCCTGTCCGCTCGGCGTCTGCCCGTACTCGACGTACGCGACCGCGAACGCGAGCACGATGGCCGCGGCGGGCACGATGAAGCTGGCGCCCGCGACGACCAGGCCGCGCCACCCCGCCCGCTCCCGACCGACGTGCATCGTCATCTCGGTCGAGTTCGGCCCGGGGATCAGGTTGGTGACGCCGATCAGGTCCACGAACTGCGCGTCGGTCAGCCAGCGGCGCCGGGTCACCACCTCGTCGTGCATCATCGCGATGTGGGCCGCCGGCCCGCCGAACGCGACGACGCCGAGGCGGCCGAACAGGCGGGCGAGCTGGCCCAGCTTCGTGCGTCGGTCGTCGCGCGACCCGGTCACGCGCGGCCGCCCCGCGATGCGTGGTCCGTCACAGGTGCGCCCGGTCGTTCCAGGTCGTCAGCACCCAGCCGGGCAGCGGGACGCCGTCCATCACGCGGTCGTCGACCCGCTCGAAGATCGAGATGCCGGTGTTCGCGTGCCCCATCTGATACAGCGGCAGCACATGGCGCGGGCCGAAGTCGTCGCCGAACAGGACGACGCCCAGGTAGAAGTGCAGGAACCCGTGATGGCTGACCGCGACCACACGGCGGTGGTCGGCGTCAGCGTGCAGGCGTCGCTGCACCTGCCTGACCCGCGCCGTGATGTCGTCGAACGACTCGGCGCCTGGTTCGGCGTACGACGGGTCCGCGGTCGGCATCCAGGACAGCGTGGCGTGGCGCCCCGCCCCGGCGGGGAGCGCCGCGTAGAACGCGTCGGACTGGCGCACCTCGTACAGATCCGGGTCGGTAAGCACCGCCAGGCCGAGGACCTCGGAGATGCCCGCGGCGGTCTCCTGCGCGCGACGCATCGGGCTGGCCACGATCGACTCGAGCGCCTCGCCGCGCAGCCGGCGACCCAGCTCGCGCGCCTGCTCCCACCCGCGGTCGCTGAGCCGGTCGCTGTCGTCCGGCTGTAGGCTCCCGTCGCGGTCGGCGACGTTGGCGACGGACTCACCGTGGCGGACGAAGTAGATCGCGGGACGGCGGTCGTGGTTCACGTGTGTCTGCGGAGCTCGAGCTTGGCGACGGTCTCCAGGTGCACCTCGTCGGGTCCGTCCGCGAGCCGCAGCGTGCGTGCGTTCGCGTAGGCCTCGGCGAGGAACGTGTCGCCGGACACGCCAGCGCCGCCGTGGACCTGGATCGCGCGGTCGATCACCCGCTGCGCCATCGCCGGCGCGACGACTTTGATCATCGCGATGTCCGCGCGCGCCTGCTTGTTGCCGACCTCGTCCATCCGCCGGGCCGCGTTGAGCACGAGCAGCCGTGCCTGGTCGATCTCCATGCGCGACCGCGCGATGTCGGCGCGCACGGTGCCCTGCTCGGCGATGGGACGCCCGAACGGCTCGCGCGCGAGCGCGCGCCGGCACATCGCCTCCAAGGCGCGTTCCGCCTGGCCGATCAGGCGCATGCAGTGGTGGATGCGGCCCGGCCCCAGCCGTCCCTGGGCGATCTCGAACCCGCGACCCTCGCCCAGCAGCATGTTCGCGACCGGCACGCGCACGTCGTCGAACGTGACCTCGGCGTGCCCGTGCGGGGCTTCGTCGTAGCCGAACACGGTCAGCGTCCGCTCGATGGTGACCCCGGGGATGGCCATCGGCACGAGGACCATCGACTGCTGGCGGTACGTCTGGGCGTCCGGATCGCTGCGACCCATCACGATCGCGACCTCGCAGCGTGGGCTCCCCGCGCCTGTCGTCCACCACTTGCGGCCGTTGACGACGTACTCGTCGCCGTCGCGCACGATGCTGGCGCGGATGTTCGTGGCGTCCGACGACGCGACGTCGGGCTCGGTCATCGCGAAGCATGAGCGGATCTGGCCGTCGAGCAACGGGCGGAGCCAGCGCTGCTGCTGCTCGGGCGTGCCGTACCGCTCAAGCACCTCCATGTTGCCCGTGTCCGGTGCCGAGCAGTTGAACACCTCCGGCGCCCACAGCACGCGACCCATGACCTCGCACAGCGGCGCGTACTCGAGGTTGCTCAGGCCGCCGCCGAGGTCGCTGTCGGGCAGGAACAGGTTCCACAGGCCGGCGCCGCGGGCCCGGTCCTTGAGCTCGTCGACGAGCTGCGACGGCTTCCAGCGGTCGCCAGAGGCGATCTCGTCGGCGTACGCCTGCTCGTTCGGGTACACGTGCGCGTCCATGAACGCCACGAGACGCTCGTGCAGGTCACGGGCGCGGTCGGACATCTCCAGCTGCATCGCGGACTCCGGTGTGCGTCGATGTGCCCGGGACTGCACTGCAGCATTCCGTCCGCGACCCCGTGGCACACGTGCGCCGCCCGGTTACCGGGGCCCGCCGGGGTCGTCGGGCACGCGACACGTTCACCGCGCGGTGACACCGCCGTCAACGGCGATCGTCTGGCCGGTGATGAACGCCGACGCGTCCGAGGCCAGCAGCACCGCGACGCCCTTGAGGTCCTCGGGACCACCGGTGCGCCCCAGGGGTGTGGCCTCTTCGATGAGCTCCCGCGCCTGCTCCAGGGTCCCGCGCGTCATCTTCGTCGGGAAGTACCCGGGCGCGATCGCGTTGACCGTGATGCCGTACCGGGCCCACTCGACAGCGAGCGCGCGCGTCATCGAGATCACACCGCCCTTCGATGTGCTGTAGGCGATGGTGCCCATCATCTTCGGGTTGTTGCCCCTCAACCCTGCGACCGACGCGACGTTGACGATGCGTCCGGACCGGCGCGGGATCATCGACGCGTTGGCGACGCGCTGGGTCAGCAGGAACAGGCCCGTGAGGTTGAGGTCCAGCACCTTGTTCCACGTCGCGAGCGGATGCTCCTCAGCGGGTGCCCCCCACGTGGTCCCCGCGTTGTTGATCAGGATGTCGATCGCGTCGTGCTCGTCGAGCACCTCGTCCACGAAGGAGCTCACCGCCTCGCGTTGCGACAGATCACGGGCGAACGCGGTCACCTGCGCGCCCTCGTCCCGCAGGTGACCCACTGCCTCATCGAGCTGCTCGGCCCTCCGGGCCGTCAGGACGACCCGGGCGCCCTGTTCGGCGAGCGCCTCGGCGATCTGCAGGCCGAGGCCACGTGACCCACCGGTGATGACCGCGGTCCGGCCCGACAGATCGAACAGCTCTCTGACGCCCACGGCACTTCACCTTGTTGAGAAGATCGCTGTGGTGGGACGCTACACGCAGCGCCGCACCGCGGTGACCACGCGAAGTGATCGGCTGTGCCCGCACCGTTGTCAACATCGCGCCGGTCGGTGACACTGCGGGAGTCCGCCCGCCGAAAGGTCAAGTCGTGATCCATCGCAGTCCATTTCCGGACGTCGTGGTGCCGGCCACGTCATTGCCGGCGCTCGTGCTGCGCGACGTCGAGGCGCACGCCGAGAAGCCCGCGCTGATCGACGGACCGTCCGGCCGCACGCTGACCTACGCCCAGCTCGCCGGTGCCGTCGCGCGCACCGCGTCCGGCCTGGCCGCCCGCGGGTTCTCCAAGGGCGACGTGCTGGCGCTGTCGAGCCCGAACCTGCCCGAGTTCGCCGTCGTGTTCCTGGCCGTCACGAGCCTCGGCGGCGTCGTCACGACCGCCAACCCGCTGTCGACGCCCGACGAGCTGCGGAGCCAGCTCGTCGACGCCGGCGCGCGGCTGCTGGTCACGGTTCCGCCGCTCGTGGACATGGCGCGCCGCGCCATCGAAGGCACGGTTGTGCGCGAGCTCATCGTGTTCGGTGAGGCCGCGCGCGCGACGCCCTTCGCGGCGCTGCTGGCGGACGGCGTCACAATCGATCCGGCAGCGATCGATCCGGCGGACGACCTCGCCGTCCTGCCGTACTCCAGCGGCACGACCGGTGTGTCCAAGGGCGTCATGCTGACGCACCGCAACCTGGTCGCCAACCTCGCGCAGCTCGACGCCATGGCGCCACACGCGGCCGTCCCGGTCCGCGGTGACGACGTGGTGCTCGGTCTGCTGCCGTTCTTCCACATCTACGGGATGGTCGTGATCATGGGCTACGCGCTGCTCAAGGGCGCCACCGTGGTCACCATGCCGCGGTTCGACCTCGAGGCGTTCCTGGAGCTGATCCAGTCCCACGGGATCACCTACGTCAACGTGGTCCCGCCGATCGTGCAGGCGATGGCCAAGCACCCCGCGGTGGACCGGTACGATCTCGGCTCGCTGCGGGCGCTGGCGTCCGGCGCCGCGCCGCTGGGCGCCGACGTGGCCGACATGGCGGCCGAGCGCGTCGGCTGCGCGGTGATGCAGGGCTACGGGATGACGGAGCTCAGCCCTGTGAGCCACACCAACCCCGATCCGCCCGACCGGATCGACCGCGGGTCGGTCGGCCCGCCCATCCCCGGTACCGAGTGCAGGATCGTCGACGTCGACACCGGCGCGGACGTGGAGGTCGGCGAGAAGGGCGAACTGCTCGTCAGAGGCCCCCAGGTGATGGCCGGCTACCTCAACGACGACGAGGCGACGGCCGCCACGATCGACGGGGAGGGCTGGCTGCGCACCGGCGACATCGCCACCGTCGACGAGCGCGGCTACTTCAGGATCGTCGACCGCGTCAAGGAGCTGATCAAGTACAAGGGGTTCCAGGTGGCGCCCGCCGAGCTGGAGGCCCTGCTGCTCACCCACGACGGGGTCGCCGACGCGGCGGTCGTCGCGAGTCCGGACGACGAGGCCGGTGAGGTGCCGAAGGCGTTCGTCGTGCCCGTGGGCGACCTCGATCCCGACGAGTTGATGGCGTTCGTCGCCGAACGTGTAGCGCCCCACAAGCGGATCCGCCGCGTCGAGTTCGTCGAACAGATCCCGAAGTCGGCGTCGGGCAAGATCCTGCGGCGCCAGCTCATCGACGCCGAGCGCGGCGCCGGGGTCTGACCGGCGCCGGGTCAGGCGATCTCAGGTCCGACGCAACTCCGCGTGCAGGTGGTGACCGTCTACGACGTCCCCGTAGCTCATCCACAGGTCGACGAGCAGCGTGTCGCCACGCAGCTCCCAGCGCCGCCGGACCGTGGCCACGGCCAGCGACGAGGCCGTCCGGCCGAGTGCGGTGACACCGAACGCGTAGACGCCGTCGACGCCGATCGCGTGGTGCACCTCCGCGAAGCCCGTCGGTTGGCAGATCACCAGCTCCGCGCGGTCGTCGTCGGTCCGCACGTACCCGCACTCGGCGTGCAGCGGCTCGTCGGTCCCCGCGCGCCACGTGCGTTGCCCATAGCTCAGGATCGGCTTGTCCGGCAGCCTGGTGAACGTCAGCTCCTCGCGGTAGGCGAAGGGCTCCATCGTGGGGTAGTGGCCGTCGCCTTCGCCCAGCCAGACGCCCGGCAGGCTCGTCAACAGATCACCGCCGTGGCGGGTCACAACGGCCAGGCCCCGCTCGGGATCGCCCAGATCACCACGAGCAGGCTGAGGATCACGGCGACGAGTCCGACCGTCGCGCTGTGCGCCCGCCGTGCGCGGGCCACGCCCGCCGACGCGACCGCGGTGGCCAGGAACATCAGCGCCGGGTGGATGAAGGACCGGTACACGTCGTCGCCGCTCCACCGTCCCTGGATCACCCACAGCACCACGCCGATCAGCAACTGGATGCCGATGGCCGCGGCGTACGCCGACCCGAGGCGCTCGGTCAGGCCGTCGAAGCCCGCACGGCCACGTGCGCGGGCGTATCCGACGATCGCACCGACAGCCGCCAGCAGCACGATCCAGCGCATCACGCTGTGCAGCAGCACCATGCCCGTCGATCCTTCCATCCGTGGACGTTGAAGCGGCCGCACCCGACGGCCGTGGGTGGCAGCGTACCGCCCCGCGCGTCAGCCGATCAGCTGCCTCAGGCCCGGCGGTCATCTCGGCCAGGAGCCCCGTAATGGGTCGTCGATGTCGGCGGTGTGCTGGCGTCGTCGAGCCGCTGGCCCTGGTCATCGGCGAGCGAGTCGGCGGTGCCCGGGTTGTCGCGCAGCTGGTCGAGCGTGCGGACGCCCAGGATCACCGAGGTCACCGGCGGTCGGTCCGCGACCCGGCGCAACGCCACCTGTGGCGCCGCGACGCCCGGCGCCGTGGACGCACGCCCGGCGATCCTGTCCCGCCGCCGGTCCGCCGTCACGCCCGGGCGTCGAGCGATGCGGATCGGACAGCAGTGACACGGCCGGCGGTGTGGCCGGTGTCCGGATCAGGTCGGTACGCGCCCAGGGGGCGTCAGGTCGCGTCCTGGCTGTGGGGGAGCTGGGCGATCGGGGTGATGCGTCCGGTCTCGGTGTTCTGGACGCCCACCTCGACCACGTCGGCCTCGATGGTCCGCAGGCGCTTGATCGCCCTCACCGCGGTGCAGACCTGCTCGTGCGACAGACCCTGGGACAGCGTGCAGTGGGGGACCCACACGTCCGGCAGGTAGTGGCGCCCCGACTCGACACCCACGGCCGCGAGGCGCGTGTGCACGATGTGGTGCAGGCGCAGCAGCCGCTGGGTGGGGGTGACGCCGAGGTAGACAACGCCGGCCCGGCCGGGGAAGACGGCGACCGATCCGAGCCGCAGGATCACGTCGGTCGCCTCCGTGAGCGGCTGCACCACGACGCGGGCCTGGTCGGGTGTCAGGTGCTCGGCGACCAGCAGCGAGACGTGCGGTCGGTGGTTGCAGTGGCTCGCCGTCGCCATGCTCGGCATCCCGCGGGCCTCGAGGTTCGCCCACAGCGCGCGCACGGCCGCCTCGGCGTGCGGATCGAAGAACAGCTCCAGTGCATAGGCCACGGCGGAACAGTATGCGACCCGTGGACGGTCAGCACGAGACCCGATCTGCGTGCGGTGGCGCAGGTCGGGCCCGGTCAGTGCATCGACGGACCCGTCGTCGTTGGCCGCTACTCGGCGAGCTGGCCGATGCGCTCGCTCAGCTGCTGGGGAGTCGTCTCACCGCTCCAGCGCAGCACGACCTGGCCATCGCCGTCGACGAGCACCCAGTACGGGTAGTTGGTCAGCCCGTAGGCCTGCGCCGCGGTGTTGTTGCCGTCGACCATCGTCTCGGCGGGCCACTCCTCACGCTCGAGCCAGTCCTGCGGCGGGAAGTTCGGCCGGTTGCGGTCGATGCCCGTCGTCACGCCGACCAGTTCGACGCCTTCGGGCAGCCCACCGTCCTCGACCCACTGCGTGACCGTCGGCACCTCGCGCTGGCAGTGCGGGCACCAGTGCGCGAGGAAGGCGATCGCCTTGGGGGTGCCGTCGCCCGGCTCGATGGTCATCGACTCGCCGTCGAGGGTCTGTCCCGTCAGCTCGGGTGCGTCGCTGCCGACCGCGGGGTCCGAGCCGCCCTGCGCCAGCGGTGGCAGCGCCTCACCGGACGCGGTGGCCTCGGTGATCTCGGCCGCCGGGCCGGTGGAGCGCGAGACGAACGCCAGCACACCGAACAGCACCACGAGGACGCCCAGGAACACCCACACCCACAGGTTGCTGCGGCGAGAGCGCCGGCCGCGTCCGCGCGACCTCGTCGACGAACGCCTTTTCTTCGAGCGGCTTGACGTCGTGGTCATCGTTGTGCCTATCGCTTCCTTCTCGTGGTCCGTGACCGGTGCTCACGCTACTTCAGATGTGGGATGAGATCCGCCGTCGTCACCCTTCGATGTCGGCCAGCGCGGCGTCGTGGTCGGTGTCGTGGTCGGATGCGGGCGTCGGGTCCCCGGCGACCATCAGGAGCACGATGATCGCGAGGAAGCCGCACAGCGCCATGAACGGGATCGACACGAAGCCGAACTCGCGGACGAAGACGGCCGTGCAGGGGTTGTCCACCGCGCACGACGTCGCGTCCAGGTCGGGAACCCACTGGATCACGTAGTGGTAGACCGAGATCACCGCGCCGCTGACCGCCAGCACCCACGCGTACGGCCGGATCGTGCGGTCGCCCCGCACGGCGGCGATGCCGAGGATCGGCGCCAGCGGGTACATCGCGATCCGCTGGTACCAGCACAGCGTGCATGGTGGGTAGCCGAGCACCTCAGAGAAGAACAGGCTGCCGAACATGGACGTGGCCGCCACGATCGCGGCCAGTGGCAGCGCGACCGGTCGGACGTCCGCCAGCAGCGCAGCCGCCGGTCCGTCGGGATCGCGGCGGGCCGCCATCGCCGCGACCGCCAACGCGATGGCGCCGGCCAGCGCCGTGAGTGCCAGCAGTGAGAAGAAGAATGCCGCCATGGTGTGCTCTCGTCGACCTCGCCGGGATCGCCGTTGATCGGATCGGTGACTGGTCCGCCGGCGCCCGTCGCGGCCGGTCGCCCCAAACGCTGCTCCGGTGGCCCCACAGCGTACGGGACGGTGGCTGCGTTCGCCGCGTTCGCGCCCGTGCACGGCACCGGGACGCCCCCGCGGGGCCGCGAGCCGGAGATCGACCCGCGCCAGCGGCTACACTCCTGCGACCACGACCACCCGCAGGATGAGCAGCATGAGGAACACCATGACCGCGCACCACGTCGACCGGTCGCCCGCGCGCGCAGCGCGCCGCGCGCTCGCGGTGGTGCTCGCGGTCCTCGCACTGCTGACGCTCGCGGCACCGGCGGCGCTGGCGACGGAGGAGCAGCCGACGGGCGCCGCGGAGGAGGAGCGCCTGACCTACGATGAGCTGCAGCAGAGCTCGTCGCAGCGGGCCCAGGAGTTCTTCCCCGAACCGTACGAGGAGCCGTCATTCTTCCCGTGGCTGTCGCTGCCCGTCCTCTTCGGCGGCCTCGTGATCGCCGGCGTCCTGCTGGCCGCCTACCTCTGGTGGCAGCCGAAGTTCGCCGCCGAACGCCGCGAGAAGCAGCGACGGTAGTGGTGCCCATGTCGCCGTCCACGCTCACCGCCCGGCGCCGTCCGGTGGCTGAGCGCGCGTGACCGACGCCATCGAACCGGCGGGTCCCGGCCCCGGCCCGCTGGCGGACTGGGAACTGGCCGAGCGGATCGCGAGGCTGGTCGCGCTGCGCGACCAGCCCAAGGTGAGCCGTGCGGAGGTCCGCCACCTGCGCGCCGAGCTCGACGACACGACCGCTCGCGCGGACGCCATTGTCCGCGAGGTCACCGGCCTGGGTGCGGGCCTGCCGCCCGCGGGGCTCAGGGTCGTGGGCCGCGGCGCCTGGCTCCGCGGCAACCTCGAGAGCATCGCGTGGCTGGTCGATCCGCTGGCCGAGCAGCTGATGGACCGCAGCGACGTCAACCGCGCGCTGGCGCGCAAGGGTCTTGCGATCCAGCTCGGGGTCGTCTTCGGCTACCTGGCGACCAAGGTGCTCGGCCAGTACGAGGTGCTGCTGCCCGACGACGCGGAACCCGGCCGGCTGACCCTCGTCGGTCCCAACCTCGTCGAGCTCGAGCGCGGGTTCCTGCCTGAGGTGGGCGTCACGCCGGCCGCCTTCCGGACGGGTGTCGTGCTGCACGAGCTCGCGCACCGCCTGCAGTTCGAGGCCGTCGGCTGGATGCGTCCCACGCTGCGGGGGATCGTGGCGTCGTACCTGTCCGAGACGCGTCTCGACGCCGATCGGCTGCGCGTGATCGTCGACCGCCTGGGTGACGTGCTGCGCTCCGCACGCGAGGGCGTCGGCCTGCGGCAACTGGTCGAGGCCGTCCTGACCCCCGCCCAGCGTGAGCTGATGGACCGGGCGCAGGGCATGATGTCGCTGCTGGAGGGCCACGGCAACGTCGTGATGGACTGGGGGGCGCAGCTGCTGGCGGAGCGTGACCCCGACGGCGTGCAGGTGGCGGGCGTGCGGCATGCGCTGAACGAACGCCGGCGTCGTGGTGCCGACAGCGTGCTGTTCCGGGTGCTGGGCCTGTCGATGAAAGCCAGGCAGTATTCGCAGGGCGAGCAGTTCATCCTCGACATAGAACGCCGGCATGGCCGTGAGATGTTCAACCGCGTGTGGGACGGCCCCGACAGGTTGCCGACACCCGACGAACTGGAACACCCGGACCGCTGGGTCACCCGCGTGCTGGAGTAGCCCATGAGCTCGGCGCCCGGATCGGACCGCGCCCCGCGGGCGAGCGCGGGCGGGCCGGACGGTGGGGGTGGCGGGAGGCGGGCGGTCGCGGTCAGGGCGCAGAGCCGGGATGGCGATGCAGCTGCGGGCGAGGGTGGGCCGCCGGCGGCGACGGGGCGGACGCATGCCCCATCGATCGGCGCGCTGCCGGCCGGTCTGTCGCGTGACGAGCTGGTGGCGGAGGTCCTTCGCACCAGCGCGCCCGTGCCGGTCGGCGCCGCCGTGGTCGTCGCCGTGTCGGGTGGCCCGGACTCCACGGCCATGGCGCACCTGCTGAGCATCGCCCGACCCGACCTGAGGCTCGATCTGGTCCACGTGCGACACGGGCTCCGCGACGATGCGGCCGACGCCGCGGCGGCCGCGGCGCACGCGGCGGCGCTCGAGGCGGTCCACCACGAGCACGATGTGGAGGTGCGGGTGGGCTCGCGCGGCCCGGAGGCGGCGGCGCGGGCCGCGCGCTACCGTGCGCTGCTCGATCACGCCGACGCCGTGGGTGCGCGCTGGATGACGATCGGCCACACCGCCGATGATCAGGCCGAGACGGTTCTGCTCAACCTCGTGCGCGGTTCTGGCCTGCGCGGCGTCGGTGCCATGCGGCCGCTGCGCAGCCGCCGGGGGATCGGCGTGCTGCGGCCATTGCTGCGCATCCGGCGCGCCGACGTGGCCGCCTTCATCGCCGGCGAGGGGTTGCTGGCGGTCGCCGACCCCACCAACCGCGATCCCGATCAGCGCCGCGCGCGCGCCCGCCACGACGTGCTGCCGACGCTCGAACGGCTGGCGGGCGGTCCCGGGGATGCTGTCGGAGCCCTGAACCGGGTCGCCGAGTTGGCGCGCATCGACACCGACGCGCTGGACGCGCTGGCCGAGCAGCACGCCAGGCAGCTGACCGTGGTCTGGGGCGTCACCCGCGCCGTGCGCCTCGATCTGCTGCGCCGCCTCCCGCGCGCACTCTCGACGCGCGTGCTGCGCACGGCGGCCGCGGCCGTCGGCGCGGGGGTGCTGTCCGCCGCGGCCGTGGACCGGATCATGGCACTGGAGCCTGGTGAGGCGCTGCACCTGCCGACGACGGCGCTGGTGTCGTGCGGTGGAGGGTGGCTCGGGTTCGCACCTGGCGACGCCGAGCCGCTGCGCAGCCAGGTGCTGACGGTCCCGGGAACGACGCAGCTGGACCAGCTGGGCCTGGACATCCACGTCGAGTGGCCCTGGCCCATGGCGCCGGCACCCGACCCCGCGCAGCTCGACCTCGGGCCACCACCGCCGGTCCATGTCGGAGAGGTCGACGACGAGGCGCCCCCCGCGCAGCTCGCGCCGTCGCCGCCGGGGTCGGGTCCGCGTGCGCGGATGTGGGCCGTGTTCGGTGACGACGTGACCGCGGCGCTGGCGCGTGGCGCCGATCTCACGGTCCGCACGCGCCATGACGGCGACCGCCTCCGGTGCCCCGCCGGCGTCCGCAAGCTGCAGGATCTGCTGGTCGACGCGCACGTGCCGCGGGCGTGCCGCGACCTCGTCCCGATCGTCGTCGACGAGCACGACGAGCCGCTCTGGATCCCCGGGGTCGCGCAACGCGCGTGTGACCGGCAGGTGGCTGCGGGCATGAGGATGTGGGTGGGGCCCACCGCGGTCCTCCAGCCCACCTGAAGGATGGCTCCTGTGGAAACGGGTCGTGTGCGATGACATCTGAGACGTCTGGCGAACTGGTCGGACCGGCGTTCGCCGGCGACATCGAGCAGGTCCTGATCTCGCGGGAACGGATCCAGGATCGTCTGCGGGAGCTCGCCGCGGAGATCACCCGCGACTACGCGGGCGAGCGCGTGCTGCTCGTCGGGGTGCTCAAGGGCGCGTTCATGGTCATGGCAGACCTTGCCCGCTACGTCGACCTGCCCGTCGAGGTCGACTTCATGGCGGTGTCCAGCTACGGCTCGGCGACCAAGACGTCCGGCGTCGTGCGGATCCTCAAGGACCTCGAGCGCGACATCGCCGACTACCACGTGCTGGTCGTCGAGGACATCGTCGATTCCGGCCTGACGCTGAAGTACCTGCTGCGCAACCTCGCGGCGCGCGGCCCGCGATCGCTGGAGGTGGTGGCGCTGCTGGCCAAGCCCGGGTCGCCGCCGGCCGAGCTACGGGTCCGCTACCAGGGGTTCGAGGTGCCCGACGTCTTCGTCGTCGGTTACGGGCTCGACTACGCCGAGCGCTACCGCAACCTCGACTGCATCGCCACGCTGGCGCCTACCGTCTACTCGTCGTGACGAGCGCCGATCCGCCGCGCCGATCTTCCGTGGGCCGATCGCCAGGCACCTTGCTACGATGAAGCGGTAGCCATGGTCACCCCGCTCGACGCGGCGGGGGTGCGAGCGCCACCGGTGCGGAACGCCGCCCGGGCTCGTGGGACGAGACCGGGGCGACGAGACCGGTGAAGGGCACGATGAAGTTGCAGAGGTTCGCGCGAGCGCCGTTCATCTGGATCCCGCTGCTGCTGATCGCTGCGTTCGCGCTGGTATCACTCCTCGGACAGCAGGGCGAGCCCGAGCCGTTGTCCTACGACGCGTTCCTCGAGCAGGCGGCGGCCGGCAACATCGCCAGCTACACGGACTTCGTCCGCGACGGGCGCCTCGAGGGCGACCTCGCCGACGGCGGAGAGTACACGACGACGTACAACCCTCAGCTGAACCGCGAGGAGCTCGCGGACGTGCTCGAGGACGTCCGCGGTCGCGAGAGCTTCGACCGCGCCGACGTCGACAACCAGAGCGGCAGCGTGCTGGTGTCGATCCTGGTCAACCTGCTGCCGCTGGTGCTGATCTTCGGGCTGTTCTTCTTCCTGATGAGCCAGATGCAGGGAGGCAGCCGCCTGACCAGCTTCGGCAAGTCCAAGGCGAAGCTCGTCAACAAGGACGCACCCAAGGTCACGTTCGACGACGTCGCGGGCGCGGGTGAGGCGGTCGAGGAGCTCCGCGAGATCAGGGACTTCCTGGAGGACCCCAGCAAGTTCCAGCAGATGGGCGCCCGCATCCCCAAGGGCGTGCTGCTGTTCGGTCCCCCCGGTACGGGCAAGACGCTGCTGGCGCGGGCGGTCGCCGGTGAGGCGGGCGTGCCGTTCTTCTCGATCTCGGGTTCGGACTTCGTCGAGATGTTCGTCGGCGTCGGCGCGAGCCGCGTCCGCGATCTGTTCGAGCAGGCCAAGTCCAACGCGCCGGCGATCATCTTCATGGACGAGATCGACGCCGTCGGCCGCCACCGTGGCGCCGGCATGGGCGGCGGTCACGACGAGCGTGAGCAGACGCTCAACCAGTTGCTCGTCGAGATGGACGGCTTCGACCTCAAGACGGGTGTCATCCTGATCGCGGCCACCAACCGGCCCGACATCCTCGATCCGGCCCTGCTGCGACCCGGACGCTTCGACCGCCAGATCGTCGTCGACCGGCCGGACCTCGTCGGCCGGCGCGCGATCCTCGAGGTGCACGCCCGCGGCAAGCCGTTGTCCGAGGACGCGGACCTCGAGATCATCGCGCGGCGCACGCCCGGCTTCACGGGCGCCGACCTGGCGAATCTCGTCAACGAGGCCGCGCTCATCTCGGCGCGCGGTGGCAGCCAGGAGATCTCGATGGCGTCGATGGAGGACGCCATCGACCGCGTGATCGGTGGCCCCGAGCGCAAGACCCGCCTCATGGGCGAGCAGGAGAAGCGCACGATCGCCTACCACGAGGGTGGGCACACGATCGTCGGCCACGCCCTGCCGCACGCCGACCCCGTCCACAAGGTGTCGATCATCCCGCGCGGTCAGGCGCTCGGCTGGACGCTGTCGCTGCCGACCGAGGACAAGTACCTCGTCAGCCGCGGCGAGCTGATCGACCAGCTCGCCATGATGCTGGGCGGTCGCGTCGCGGAGGAGCTGACGATCGGCGACTTCACGACCGGGGCCTCCAACGACATCGCCAAGGCCACCGCGACGGCCCGCGACATGGTCACCCAGTACGGCATGAGCCCGACGCTCGGGCCGATCAAGCTCGGCCAGAACGACGGCCAACCATTCCTCGGCCGCGACTTCGGCCACCAACCGGATTACTCCACCGAGATCGCCGTCGAGATCGACCGCGAGATCAGGGCATTGATCGACGAGGCGCACGACGAGGCGCTCGAGATCCTGGTGCACAACCGCGACGTCCTCGAGGAGCTCGCCGACGCGTTGATCGAGCAGGAGACCGTCGAGAAGGACGAGCTCGCGACGATCCTGGGCAAGGTCCGTGCGCGGCCGTCGCGGGCGATCAAGCCGCTGATGAACGGCGACTCCGCGAGCGTCGGGCAGTCGGCCGTCGTCACCCAACTGCGCCGGTTGGAGCGCTCGGCCGCATCCGAGGGCTCACCGGGGCGCGATTGACGAGACGACCGACGAATTGACGGACATCGACGTGTTCCGTGACGGCGAGGCGCCGGCGTCGTCCGTACGCCCGGCGGTCGACGGCACGTCGCCGCCGGCCGGCTTCGACCACGACAAGATCCGCGCTGGGGTCAAGCTCCTGTTGGAGGGCATCGGCATCGACCCCGACGACCCGCGGGTGGTCGACACGCCCGGCCGGGTCGCGCGCATGTACGACGAGATCTTCGCCGGTCTGATGGTCGAGCCGTCGACGGTGATCGACAAGGTCTTCGATGCCGGTCACGGTGAGCTGGTGCTCGTGCGCGACATCGCGTTGGCCAGCGTGTGCGAGCACCACCTCGTGCCATTCGTCGGTCGGGCACACGTCGGTTACATCCCGAACGAGGGCGGTCAGGTGACCGGCTTGTCGAAGCTGGCCCGTCTGGTCGACGTCGTGGCACGACGTCCCAACATGCAGGAGCGCATGACCAACCACATCGCCGAGGCGATCGTCGCGGCGCTCGAGCCCCGGGGCGTCGTGGTCGTCATCGAGGCCGAACACCTGTGCATGACGATGCGCGGTGTGCGCAAGCCCGGATCGGTGACCGTCACCAGCGCCGTGCGTGGCATCATCCGCGACAACCCGGCCACGCGCGCCGAGGCGATGGCGCTGGCGATGGGTGCCCGGTTCCGTCCGGCCTAGCCGTTCCCGGTCGTCCGCGCGGACGATCCGTGGTGCGGCGTGCGGCTGGGACGGTGGGGTACCGTGCGTCGGCGCGTGGCACGAGAGGGGAGATCCGTGACGCCGCTGGTGCGCATCGTCGACGCGTCGCTGGGCAGCGAGGCGCAGGTCCGGCTGGTCGTGTCCGGCATCGACGATCCGGATGGCCTGAGGACGACGTGGGCGTCGTCGGGGGCGACGGTCGAGCGCATCGGCGATCGGCTGCACGCGACCACTACCGTCGTCGCGCTGGTGCGGGCCGCTGGCCGCAGCATGGACCGCCCCAGCGCCGAGCGGCTGCGTGAGCACGCCCTCGAGGCGGTGAACGCGTGGCTGGATCCCAGCCCGCAGGTCGTCGCGGGATCGCGGGCCGTACCGCTGGGGCCGCGTTGCGCGATCATGGGCATCGTGAACGTGACGCCCGACTCGTTCTCGGACGGCGGGGCGCTGTATCCGGACGGCCATCCCGAGCGGGCGATCGCCGACGCCGAACGGCTGCACGACGAGGGCGCGAGCGTCATCGACATCGGCGGCGAGTCAAGCCGGCCCGGCGCGGCGCATGTAGCGGTGGACGACGAACTCGCGCGGGCACTTCCGGTCGTCACGGCGTGCGTCGAGCGAGGGATGACCGTCAGCATCGACACCGTCAAGGCCGAGGTCGCGGAGGAGGCGATCGCCGCAGGGGCACGCATCGTCAACGACGTGTCGGGTGCGCGCTACCCCGAACTGCTGGAGGTGGTCGCCGCGTCCGACGTCGCGTATGTGCTGATGCACACGCGCGCGACCCCGGCGGACATGCAGCGCCACACGGCGTACGACGACGTCGTGGCCGAGACCTACGAGTTCCTCGCGGCAGGCCTTGATCGGCTCGAGACGTTCGGCATCGCACGCGAACGGGTGATCGTTGATCCGGGGATCGGGTTCGCGAAGGATCTCGACCACAACCTGGCGCTGTTGCGAGAACTGCGGCAGTTCCGTGGCATGGCACGACCGGTGCTGGTCGGCGCGTCACGCAAGACCTTCATCGGCACCCTGACGGGCGCCACGCCCGACGATCGGCTGGAGGGCAGCCTGGCCTCCGCCGTGCTCGCCGCAGTCGCCGGTGCCAGCATCGTGCGCGTGCACGACGTGGCGCAGACGCGTCGCGCGCTCGAGGTGACCGCGGCCGTCATGGAGGCGTCGCCGGCGTGATGGGCCGCCGGGATGCAGCCTGTCCCCGATCGGCGGTAGGTTGCGCTTCACCGCGCCCGTCGCCGGCGGGTGCCAGATCTCCCACGAGGCATCGACCATGAGCGACATCGGACGGTCCGAGCGCCGCCTCGTCGATGACCGACGCATCGCCAAGCCGACCGACACGATCGAGATCCGCGGGCTGCGGGTCCATGGGCACCACGGGGTCCACGACCACGAGCAGCTCACCGGTCAGACCTTCGTGCTCGACGTCGCATTGGACGTCGACTCGCAGATCGCGGCGCGTACCGACAGCCTCGACGACACGATCGACTACGCGATGCTCGTCGAGCGGGTCGCGGACCTCGTGCGCTCCACGCGGTTCAACCTCAGCGAGGCGTTGGGAGCGCACATCGCCGATGACCTGCTGACCATGCGCCGTGTCGCGGCGGTGCGGGTGTGCATCACCAAGCCGGAGCTCGACTTCGGTGAGGAGCTCGACGCGGTCGCGGTCACCGTCGTCCGCGTCCGCCCGGTCCACATCCGGTGAGCGTGCACCGTGCCGGTCCCAGCCCGGATCCTCGACAGACCACGCGTGACCGCCGGCAGCCCGGCAGCGCCCGTCGTGGCTGAGGCGTGGGTACCGCCGGGGCAGGAGGTGTTCGCATTCCTCGGTCTCGGCAGCAACATGGGTGACCGCCTCAGCAACCTGCAGGGTGCCGTCGACCGGCTGCACGCCGCGCGTGGCCTGCGTGTCGACGAGGTGTCGGCGGTGTACGAGACCGCGCCGGTCGGCGGCCCGGCGCAGGACGACTTCCTGAACATGGCCGTGCGGGTTGCCACCACGCGGTCGGCCCGCGGCCTGCTGCGTGCGTGTCAACGCGTCGAACGGCAGGCCGGCCGCGTACGCGACGTCCGGTGGGGACCGCGGACGCTCGACGTCGACATCCTGCTCTACGACGACAGGGTCCTCGCGACGCGGCGCCTGACCGTCCCCCACCCGCGCCTGGTCGAGCGGCCGTTCGCGCTCGTGCCGCTGATCGAAGTCGCACCCGGCGCAGTGCTGCCGGACGGCCGGTCACTGGTCCGCCTGCTGGCCGGCCTCGCGCCGATCAACGACGTCACGATGGTCGGTCGGCAGGTGGTCACTCCGTGACGGCCGGGAGCCCACGACCGGACGTGTCGACCGGAGCGGCGGCGCCGGACGCGCCGGGCCGGGTGTCGGGGGCGACCGTCGGCGTCATCGGTCCCGGCCGGGTCGGTACCGCACTCGCGTTGGCGCTGGTCGACGCCGGGCACCGTGTCGTGGCGGTCGCCGGCCGGACGGGACGCGCTCCGCTGTCGGCGGGTCTGGAGCGGTTCGCCGCGGCGGTCCCGACGGCCCGCGTCGTGCCGGCGACGGAGGTTCCCGCGACGGCCGACATCGTGCTGGTCACCGTCGGCGACGACGCACTGGTGGATGTGCTGCGCGGACTGGCTGCCGCGGACGTGGTCCGGCCGGGCGGACGCTGGCTGCACACCTCGGGTCGGCACGGGCTGCGGGTGCTGCGCCCCGTCGCGCTCGCCGGGGCGCATGTCGCAGCCTGTCATCCCGCCCAGACCTTCCCCACGCCCGAGGCGGGACGCGCCGCGCTGCCGGGCACGGCCTGGGCTGTGACGGCCGCCGAGGCGGATCGTGGGTGGGCCCACGACCTGGTGGCGACCGTCGGCGGTGTGCCGGTCGACGTGCGCGACGTCGACCGCGTGCGCTACCACGCGGCGCTGGCTGTCGGCTCGAACGGGACCAGCGCGGTGGTCGCGCTCGCGCGGGACCTGCTGCTGTCGGTCGGGGTCACCGACCCCGAGCGCTTCCTGACACCGCTCGTGCGTGCCTCGGCCCTGAACGCCGCAGCCCACGGTGCCGCGGCGTTGACCGGACCGGTGCGCCGCGGCGACGGTGGCACGGTCGACGCGCACCTGGCCGATCTGCGCGCGACGATGCCGGAGGCCGTGCCGGCCTACCGTGCGCTGGCGCGGCTCGCGTTGTCCTACGCTCGACGGGCCGGGCTCGACGAGGCGCGCGCCCGTGTGATCACCGAGATCCTCGACCCGGAGTGAGCATGCTCGTCGCCAACACCATCGTCGACCTGCGCCGCTGGCGCGCGGCCGCCGACGGTCCGGTCGGGCTCGTGCCCACCATGGGTGCGTTGCACGCCGGTCATCTGTCACTGGTCTCGGCCGCCCGGACGCGGTGCCCGACGGTGGTCGTCAGCGTCTTCGTCAACCCACTCCAGTTCGGCGACGCGAAGGACCTGGCCACGTACCCACGTGACCTGACAGGCGACCTCGACGAGCTGCGGGCCGCGGGTGTCGACGCCGTGTTCGCTCCGGACGCGGAGGCGTTCACGGACGATCTCGCGACCTCCGTCAAGGTCACGGGCCTCACCGACCGGTACGAGGGTGCCTTCCGGCCGGGTCACTTCGCGGGGGTCACGACGGTCGTCGTCAAGCTGTTCAACGCGGTCGGCCCGCACCTGGCGTTCTTCGGTGAGAAGGACTACCAGCAGCTCGCCACCATCCGCCGGATGGTGGCCGATCTGAACGTGCCGGTGGACGTCGTCGGACTGCCGACCGTCCGCGACGGCGACGGTCTGGCGCTGTCGAGCCGCAACGTGCACCTGACGGCCGACGAGCGGACGCGTGCGCTCCGCCTCTCACAGGCCCTGCGGGGCGCGGCCGCGGCGTGGAGCGGCGATGCCGACGCCGCTCGTGCCGCACTGTGGGGGGCACTGCGCGACGGCGACGGCATCGCGGTGGACTACGCCGAGGTCGTCGACCCCGACACCCTCGAGCCGCTGTCGGGTCCCGGCCACGACGCCGCACGGGCGCTGGTCGCGGCGCGCGTCGGCGGGACGCGGCTGATCGACAACTTGCTCCTCGCGCCGGGAGAGGCGGTGGATGACCGTGGTGTGCATGCTGCATCCGTCGAGCACGTGGACGGCGGGTGTGGCGGCGCGACTCACAACGGCCCAGGGAATGTCTCCCGAGGGCGTTCGCGTGAAGGACGCCCGTCAGCCGGTGACCGTGCGACGCACGACGGCCCAATCGAGGGGGCGTAGATGCTGCTGGCGATGGACATCGGCAACTCGCAGACGGTGGTCGGTGTGTACGACCGCACCGAACTGCTGCGGCACTGGCGGGTGTCGACGCAGCGGCACCGCACGGCTGACGAGCTGGCGTTGCAGCTGCAGGGACTGCTGACGTTGATGGGCCTGTCGTTGACGCGCAGCGTCTCCGGTGTCGTGATCTCATCGGTCGTGCCGCCCCTGACCGAGGCGTTCCGCCAGATGGCGGACCGCTACCTCGACGTCACGACGCTCGTTGTCGGTCCCGGCATCAGGACCGGGGTCGCCATCCGCATGGACAACCCGCGCGAGGTCGGTGCCGATCGGCTGGTGAACGCGCTGGCGGCCTACGACAAGTACGGAGGTCCGGGCATCGTCGTCGACTTCGGGACAGCGACCAGCCTGGACGTCTACGACGACACCGGGGCGTTCGTCGGCGGCGCGATCGCGCCGGGCGTTCAGACGTCGATGGCGGCGCTGTCCGCCCGCGGTGCGCAGCTCGGCGCCATCGAACTGGTCAGGCCCGCGCGGGCGATCGGGCGCAGCACCGTCGAGGCGATGCAGTCGGGCGCGAGCTACGGCTTCGCCGGTCAGGTCGACCGGTTGATCGAGGCGATCGCCGCCGAGCTGCCGGCGCCGCCGGTCGTCGTGGCCACCGGTGGGATGGCCGGACCGATCACCGAGCTGTGCCGGCACATCGACCACCACGATCAGTGGTTGACCCTGCGCGGGTTGCGGCTGATCTGGGAGCGCAACAACTGACGCGCAGTCGACCGCGTCGTGCGGCCGGCGTGTCCGATGACACGGCATGCTGGTGCCCGACGCGCACCACGACGAGGAGCACCCATGCCACGGTCCGCCGTGATCGCCATCGCGGTGCTCGGTGTGGTGGCGTTGCTGGTCAGCACGACCTTCGCGCTCGTGCGCTCCGGCCAGCTGCTGAGCACGCGTGCCGAGCTCGCCGCCGCGCGCGGCGACCTCGCGGAGCTCCGGTCGGAACAGGCCGCCGACGGCGGCGCGGGCGCCGCCGAGGAGCCGGCCGAGCCGCTCGACGACCTGCTGAACGGAGAGGCGGGCGAGGCGCTGCGCAGCCTGTTCCCGGAGGACGCCGGCGGGCTGGAGGGCCTGCTGGATGACGACACCGCGCGGTTGGCGCGCTGCGTGCAGCAGGCCGGCGCGCCCGGCACACGGGACGTGCCCGACGGCCGGACGACGCAGCAGGTCGGGCTGATCGCCGACGCCGTGGAGGACCTGCGGTCACTGCAGTTCGACCGGGAGCCGTCGCCCACCCTGCTCGACGCCGACGCGATCGCCCGCCGCGTCGCCGACCGGGTCCGCGAGGAGTACGCCGCCGGTGATGCCGACGACGACGGGCGTCTGCTCGCCGCCCTCGGGGCGGTCGCGCCGGACACCGACCTCGTGGAGCTGCAGAGCGACCTGCTCGCCGGGCAGGTCGCGGGCTTCTACGACACCGAGACCGAGGAACTGGTCGTGCGTGCCGATCCGGCGCAGGACGGTCTCGATCCGACCGCCCAGACCGTCGTCGCGCACGAACTGCAGCACGCGCTGGCGGACCAGGCGTTCGAGCTGCCGGTCGACACCTTCGAGGACCTCACCGACGGCGATGCTGCGCTGGCGGCCCTGGCACTCACCGAAGGTGACGCGACGCTGGCCCAGCAGCAGTTCACGGTGGTCGGGCTCTCGATCGACGAGCAGCTCGGGCTGAGCGCCGACCCGGATGCGCGCGCGGCGCAGCGGCGACTCGCTGACGTGCCGCACTACGTCGCGCGGAGCCTGGACTTCCCCTACCTGGCGGGACTGCGCTTCGCCTGCGCCCGCTACCTCGAGGGTGGTTGGGAGGCGGTCGACGCCGCCTACGATCGGCTGCCGGAGACGAGCGCCGAGATCCTCGATCCGCAGCGCTACCCGACCGCCGCGGTCGACGTCAGGGATCCGGGTGATCCCGGCGGGGACTGGCAACGCCGACGCGCCACCACGTTCGGTGCCGCCGATCTGCTCTGGCTGTTCGAGGCGCCGGGTGACGACACGTCCCAGGCGATCGACGGTCCGCGCGAGCAGGCGCTGGCCTGGACCGGGGGCGAGTTGACGCTGTGGACCGACGAGGACGCGACGGCCGTTGGTCTCGCCCTCACCCAGACCGCGGACGGCCCGTTGTGCGACGCGCTGGTGACGTGGTACGAGCGCGCCTTCCCCGCCGCCACGGACGCCCCGACGCGCCGCGACGAGCGCATGATCCGCGCAGGCGACGATCAGACCGCCGTGATCACGTGCGTCGACGAGGACGTCCGCATGGGCATCGGACCCGATCTCGACACCGCGCGGGCCCTGGTGCGCTGAGACGCGGTGGTCGACGGCCGCGTGCCGACACGTTCCGGCGTCCAGGTGTCCGGCCGGGTCGACGTCAGATCCAGCCGAGCATCCAGCCGATCGACACGAAGACCAGCCACAACGTCATCGTGAGCAGCAGCTTGAGCCAAAACTGCTTCATCGCCGCTCAACCGCCGAACAGCGTGCCGAACTGGTCGACGACCGTGATGAAGGAGAAGTAGCCGAAGAACAGCACGGTGAGACCCATGACGACCAGTCGGTAGCTGCGCAGCTTGATCTCCCTCGGTAGCTTGCCCCAGTTGAGCTGGATCAGCAGCGCCGAGTAGATGAACATCACGACGCCGTTGATCGAGGACGAGATCACCAGCAGCACCAGCGGCGCGTCGACCACCGTCAGCAGCACGATGGCACCGAACACGATCTCGGCCCAGATCACGACGAAGTAGATGCGGCTCTCGGACCAGTTGTCGTTGTCGCGCAGGAAGTCGACCTTCAACACGTCGGCGGTGATGCGACCCATGTGGTCCAGCACGCCGAGGTTCGTCGACAGCAGCACGACGATGCCGGTGACCCAGAAGAACTGCCCGAACCACGGCGCGACGGCGTCCTGCAGCGCCTCACCCTCGAGCTTGATGAAGTCGAAGTTCTCCGCTTCGCTGCCGGTGCCGATGGTCGCGTACGTCAACGCCGACATCAGCAGGATCGACACCCCGCCGATCACCAGGAACATCCAGAACTGCTCGTGGTTGGCGACCTTCCACCAGCCGTTCCAGCGCCGCATGTTCTCCTCGTCGCGGTGGAAGAAGTAGCCGGTCGAGACCATCGCCTCCTCTTCGCCGGTGAAGGGCGACACGATCCTTGGGATGCGCGCTCCCATGCCGAGGCCCTTGTCGCGGATCCAGTTGGACTGCACGAGGTTGACGGTGCCGCCGGCGCCGGCGAAGGCCAGCGCGCCGAGCAGGGTCGCGGTCGGGATGTCGGCCGGGACCTGGCCGAAGCTGACGACACCCCGGGCGAGTTCGACGTAGGTGTCGCCGTCGATCGCGACGATCACCGCGACGACGAGGAACACCACGATGAGCGCGACGAGCACCATCTGGAACTTCTCGACCATCTGGTACACGACCGGCGAGACCGTCAGCGCGATGCCGATCGCGACGAGCGCGGCGATCGTGATGAACGGAACAGCGTCCGTGCCGGTGCCGAGCACGAACGTCAGCGCGGTCGACGCGCCGGTGGCCCAGCCGGGCCACCCCCACGAGATCAGGGCGAGCGCCGCCATGATGACGCCCCACGGCTTCCACAAGCGCGTGAACCCGGTCACGGCGGTCTCGCCGGTCGCCAAGGTGTAGCGCTCGATCTCCATGTTGATGAAGTACTGCATGGTGATGCCGACCATCGCCATCCACATGGCGACCAGGCCCACCTGCGAGGTGATGAACGGCCAGAGCACGTACTCGCCAGACCCGATCGAGGTCGCGAGCAGGATGACGCTCGGACCGACGATGTGACGGAACGTCCTGGGCTCGGGCAGATCCGCGTACGGGATGCCCGGCAGGTTGCGCGACGGGATCTCGGCAGCGAGCGCCTCACCGGATGGATGTGTCTGCGACGCCTCGGACATACGCCCCCCTCATGGCGGTCGTGTCACAGATGCTGGTCTGACTCTACATGGCGCATGCACGCAGCAGAAGGGGTGACATGCAGAACATGTAGCGAAAACCGACAGATGGAGGGGTGTAGGCCGTCGGTCGCGGCGGGACGCTCGCGGTGTCGGCAGCGCACTCCGCGTTCCGCCGCCCCAGAGACGACACGCAGTGTGGTGACCACATGAGCGACCAGCACATCGGCTTCATCGGCCTCGGGATCATGGGTCGGGGGATGAGCCGCAACCTGCTCGACGCCGGGTTCGGGCTGACCGTGTGGAACCGGACGGGGCAGCGCGCGGAGGCGATCGTGGACGCGGGTGCCACGTGGGCCGACGCGCCGGCCGCGGTCGCCGACGCCGCGGACATCGTGATCATCTGCGTCAGCGACACTCCCGACGTCGAGCAGGTGCTGACCGGCGACGACGGCGTGATCCACGGTGCGACCCCCGGCACGCTGGTCGTCGACTGCTCCACCATCAGCCCCGCCACGACCAGGGCCCTCGCGTCGACCCTGGCCGAGCGCGACATCGCGATGCTGGACGCGCCGATCAGCGGGGGCAGCGAGGGTGCCGCGCAGGGCACGCTGTCGATCATGGTCGGCGGTCCCGCCGAGCAGTTCGAGCGCGCACGTCCCGTGCTCGACGCGATGGGTCAGACGATCACCCACGTCGGCGAGGAGCACGGTGCCGGGCAGGCGGTGAAGCTGGTCAACCAGATCCTGGTCGTTCACAACATGCTCGGCGTCAGCGAGGCGATGCTGCTGGCGGAGGCCGAGGGCCTCGATCTGGAGCGCACGCTCGCGGCCGTCAGCGGCGGCGCCGCCGGCAGCTGGATGCTGTCCAACCGGGGCCCACAGGTCGCCGCGCGCGACTGGTCGCCCGGTTTCACGATCGATCTCCAGCAGAAGGACCTGAGGCTGGTCCTCGAGGCGTTCGAGCGGCTGCAGCTGCCCGCCGTCGGCACCGCACTGATCAGCCAGCTGTACGCGACGCTGCAGCGACGCGGCCTCGGTGGGGAAGGCAACCACGCTCTGGTCAGGGCGCTCGAGCATCTCGCCGGCGTGCGGGTCGGCGGCTGAACCCGGGTCGGTCAGGGTCGGCGCCGACGCGCGGCCAACCATCCCAGCGCCACCGCACCTGCCGAGGCGGTCAGGGCGGACCAACGCGCGCGACGACTCGCGGTGTCGCCGGCCGCAGGACCGCCGGGCGTGTCTGAGGTCCGCGGCGCACGTCCCACGAGCGCGTCGCGCAGCACCTCCGCGAGGTGGACCGGGGCGCGACCGGTTCCGTGCGCGATCTGTGTCCGGCAGCTGAACCCATCGGCGACGATCCTGGCGTCATCTTCGGCGTCCCGGACCTGGCCGAACAGCTGCTCGCCGATGCGCATGCTCACGTCGTAGTGGTCGGACACGAAGCCGAAGGATCCTGCCAGTCCACAGCAGCCGTTCGCCAGTTCCTCCGTGTCGATGCCGAGCGCCGTCAGCACCTCCACCTCCGCGACGGTGCCCCAGGCCGCCTTCTGGTGGCAGTGGGCCTGCAGCCGGGCCGCACCCGGACCTGGGCGGGCTGTGCCGGCGCGCTCCAGCGCCGCATCGAACCGGTCGCGGTGGAGCAGCACGAACTCCGACAGCGAGAACGTCTGGGTCGCCAGCCGGGCGGCGTCCGCGTCGTCGGGCAGCAGTTTGCCGAGCTCGTCACGGAACACCGCCAGACAGCTGGGCTCCACGCCGACCACCGGGGTGCCCGCGGCGATGTCGTCGCGCAGCGTGTCCAGCACCTGCAGCAGCAACCGTCGTGCGCGCGACAGCATGCCGAAGTCGTACAACGGGCGCCCGCAGCACAACGCGCGGTCGGGCAGCCGCACGCGGAAGCCGAGCGCGGTCAGCACCTGGACGGCGGCGCGGCCGGGCCCGGGCGTCAGGTGGTTGGTGAACGTGTCGGGCCAAAGGATCACGTCGGTCCCGACGGTGCGCGTCGGCGCGTGGGCACCGTCCGCGGCGGAGGACGCGTGCGCCTCCCGGAACCACGCGACCAGGGTCTGGGACGTGAACCGCGGGATCTCACGCTCCGTCGTGATGCCCGCCAGCCTGGCCACCAGCCGGCGCAGCGCCGGGGCGTGCGTGACGGCGTTGACCAGTCCGGGCGCGCGTGTGGCCAGCCGTGCGGCGAGGTCGATGTGACCCAGGGCGTAGGCGTGGCGGGGCCGCAGCCGGCCCGCGTAGTGGTGGGAAAGGAACTCGGCCTTGTACGTCGCCATGTCGACCCCGACGGGGCAGTCCCTGGCGCACGCCTTGCACGAGATGCACAGGTCCAGGGCGTCGGCGACGTCGTCGTTGCGCCACGTCGCCGCGGTCACGTCCCCGCGCAGCATCTCGAACAGCAGGCGGGCGCGCCCCCGGGTCGAGTGCACCTCCTCACGGGTCGCCTGGTAGGACGGGCACATGTCGCCGCTGCCGGGGCGGCGGCACTTGCCGACGCCCACGCACCGCATGCTGGCGTTGAGCAGGCTGCCACCGTCGTCGGGGAACGCGAACGTGGTCGGGCCCAGGTCGACGGGGCGGAAGTCCGTGCCGAGCCTGAGGTTGCTGTCCAGCGGGTAGGCGTCGATGACCTTGCCCGGGTTCATGCGGCCGGTCGGATCCCACAGCCGCTTGAAGGCGCGGAAGGCGTCGAGCATCTCCGGTGAGTACATCCGGTCGAGCAGTTCGCCGCGGCCCTGGCCGTCGCCGTGCTCGCCCGACAACGAGCCACCGAACGAGACGCACAGCTCGGCGGCATCCTCCATGAACCGCCGCCACGTCGCGATGCCGGCGGCGGTGGTCAGCTCGAAGTTGTTGCGCGTGTGCACGCAGCCGTCGCCGATGTGCCCGTACCACGATCCGCTGTAGCAGTAGGTGTCCCACAGCTGCGCCAGGCCACGCAGGTAGTCGCCGATGCGTGTCGGGTGGACCGCGGAGTCCTCCCACCCCTCCCACGTCGGCATCCGCCCCGGTACCCGCGCCGTGGCGCCGAGGGCGCTCTCGCGGACCTCCCAGATCCTGCGTTCGTCGTCGGGGTCGTCGAACAGCCGGCTCGTCGGCCCGTCGAGCGCGGCTGCCAGCGCCTCGGCGCGCGCGGTCGCCTCGCCGCGGTCGTCGGCCCCGAACTCGACCAGCATCCACGCGTCGCCGCCCGGCAGCATCGCGACCTTGTCGGGGTGGATGCCCATGGCCTGCATCTCGCTGATGAGGCGGCGGTCCATCACCTCGCAGCCGATCGGCGCGTGCTCGAGGATGTCTGGCACCGCGTCGCCGGCGGTGAAGATGTCCGGGAACCCGAGCACGAGCAGCCGCCTCGCGGCCGGGTTGGCGACCAGGTTGACGGTCGCGCGCAACGTGATCGCGCAGGTCGACTCGGTGCCGCACAGCGCACGGGCGACGTGGAAGCCGCGGTCGTCCAGCAGCTCGTCGAGGTTGTAGCCGGACACGCGTCGCGGGATGTCCGGGTACTCGGTGCGGATCTGCCTGTCGTAGCGATCCCGCAGGGCCCGCAGACCCCGGTGGATCTCCCCGCGTCGCCCACCCGCGGCGATGATCGCGTCGAGCCGGTCAGGTGCTGTGGCACCGACCGTCAGCCGCGTCCCGTCGTACGTCAGGACCTCCATGGCCTCGAGGTTGTCCACGGCCTTGCCGGCCATGAGCGCGTGCACGCCACAGGAGTTGTTGCCGATGATCCCGCCCATCGTGCACCAGGCGTGCGTGGCGGGATCGGGGCCGTACGTCAGCCCGTGCGGGGCGGCCGCGTCGCGCAGGGCGTCGAGCACGACGCCGGGTTCGACCGTGGCGGTCCGGGCGTCCGGATCGATGTCGATGATGCGGTTGACGTGCTTCGAGCAGTCGATCACCACGGCGGTGTTGCAGCACTGCCCGGCCAGGCTGGTGCCGGCGCCCCGACCGAGGATCGGCACGTCGTGCTCGCAGCACGCGGCGACGGTGGCCACGATGTCGTCCACGTCGCGGGGGACGACGACCCCGATGGGGACCTGACGGTAGTTCGACCCGTCGGTGGCGTACACCGCGCGGCTCTGCGTGTCGAACCGCACCTCCCCGCGCACGACCGCGCGCAGCGCGGCGATCAGCCCGCCGATCCGGTCGTCGGACAGGTCCGCCGTGACCGCGCGGGTCGGTCGCACGTCGGGGTCGGAAGCGGTCACGTCATCACCTCGTCGGTCGTCCGACCGCCGGGGCGGCCGCCGGCCGCGCTCCTGACGGGTCGGCGTGGCTGTCAGCGTGGATCGTCACGTGCCGAACAGCGTAGACAGCCGGCATCGACGATCCTGCGAACGGCGGTCGGCTCCGGCAGCCAGCTCTGTGCAGGCCCATTCGCGAACCGTTTCGGTCGAGACGGTCGCCCAGGTCTTGACACCGCATCGTCGGGTCCTATCGTCGCTAGGCGCAGGGGAGGCACCGCCACGACGACTCGTCGACGCCCCGGCGGCGAGATCGGAGCTCACGCGATGGGCATCGCGCAGATCCGCGACGAGATGCTGGGTCTGCTCGGGTCCGACGCCGTCATCTCAACCGGCGCACAGCTGCGGACCTACGAGTGTGACGGGCTCACGGGCTACCGGGTCCGCCCGGCGCTCGTCGTGCTGCCGACGACGACGCAGGAGGTCGCCGCCGTGGTGCGCGCCTGCCGGCGCGACGGCGTGCCCTACGTCGCCCGCGGATCGGGCACCGGGTTGTCGGGCGGGGCGCTGCCGCACGCGGACGGGGTCCTGGTCGTGCTGTCGCGCATGCGCTCGATCCTGCACGTCGACGTCGAGAACCGGTACCTCGTCGCCGAACCGGGGGTCACGAACGCCGCGATCTCGGCGGCGGTCGCCCGCCACGACCTCTACTACGCGCCCGACCCGTCCAGCCAGATCGTGTGCTCGATCGGTGGCAACGTCGCCGAGAACTCGGGTGGCGTGCACTGCCTGAAGTACGGCTTCACGACCAACCACGTGCTCGGGCTCGAGTTCGTCACGCCCGACGGGGACATCGTCGAGCTGGGCGGCGCGGTGCCGGACACGCCAGGCTACGATCTGCGCGGGGTCGTGATCGGGTCGGAGGGCACGCTGGGCATCGCGACCAGGGTGATCGTGCGCCTGCTGCGCCGACCCGAAGCGGTCGAAACGCTGCTGGCGGACTTCGACACGCCCCGCGAGGCCGGCGACGCGGTCACGGCGATCACCACCGCCGGCATCACGCCGGCCGGCATGGAGATGATGGACAACCTGGCGATCCAGGCGTGCGAGGAGGACGCGCAGGTCGGGCTCGACCTCGAGGCGGGCGCGGTCCTCGTCGTGGAGCTCGACGGCCCCGAGGCCGAGGTCTCCGCGCTGTTCGGCGAGGTTCAGCGTCACTGCGAGGAGGCCGGCGCCACCAACATCCGCGTCGCCGCCGACGCCGCGGAGCGGGCATTGATCTGGAGGGGTCGCAAGGCGGCGTTCGCGGCCATGGGACGGCTGTCGCGTGACTACTTCGTGCAGGACGGCGTCATCCCGCGCACCAGGCTCGGCGAGGTCCTCGAGCGCATCGGCGAGATGAGTGACGAGGCCGGCTACCGTGTCGCCAACGTGTTCCACGCGGGCGACGGCAACCTGCATCCGCTGGTGCTCTACGACGGCCGCAACGCGGGTGAGGCCGAGGAGGCCGAGCAGCTGTCGATCCGCATCGTCGAGCTGTGCGTCGAGGCGGGCGGGTCGATCACCGGCGAGCACGGCGTGGGCGCGGACAAGGCCTGCTCGATGCCCAAGATGTTCGGCGAGGAGGACCTGGCCGTGATGCAGCGCGTGCGGGCCGCCTTCGACCCGGGCGGGATCTGCAACCCGGGCAAGCTGTTTCCGACCCCGCGGCTGTGCGGCGAGCGTCCCGGCCCGTACCGCCCGCACGCGATCGAACAGGCCGGGCTGGCGGAGCGGCTGTGAGCACCGACACCTCGATGACCCACCGCCCATCGGATCTGGCGGGCGTGCGCGACGCGATGCTCGACACCGCCGGCCCGCTGCTGTTCACCGGGGGCGGCACCAAGCTCGACTGGGGGACGCCGCCGCCGGACAGCGCCGCCGTCATCTCGTCGGCGGCCATGACCGGGGTCCTGGCGTACAACCACGCCGACGGGACGGTGGCCGTGCAGGCGGGCATGCCCCTGTCGGCGCTGCAGTCCACCCTCGCCGAGCATGACCAGTGGCTCGCGATCGATCCCCCACACGTCGCTGACGGCGCGACGATCGGTGGGCTGCTCGCCAGTGGCGACGCCGGACCCCGACGTGTGGCCTACGGCACCATGCGGGACCTGGTCATCGGCGCCACGTACGTGCTGGCCGACGGTGCGGTCGGGCGCACCGGTGGCTTCGTCATCAAGAACGTCGCCGGCTACGACATGGCCAAGCTGTTGTGCGGCTCGCTGGGGACGCTGGCGTTCGTCGCGGAGGTCGTCCTGCGTGTGCATCCGCGACCGGAGGCATCGGCGACCCTGCGGGTGCCCTGTGACGCAGCAACGGCCACAGCGACCGCGGTCGCGCTGGGAGCCGCGCCGGTGGAGCCGGTCGCGGCCGAGTGGGACGACGGGCACCTGTGGATCCGCTACACCGGGCACACCGACGCCGTGGACGGCCAGTTGGAGCACACGGTCGGGCTGCTGGCCGACGGCAGCGGCGACCCCGCGCGGCTCGACGGCGACGAGGAGCGGCAGGCATGGGACGGCCTGACGGCGGGCCTCGCGGGCACACCCGGGCAGACGGTCGTCCGGGCCGCGTGCCTGCCGACGCGTGTGCCGGATGCCGCGCGGGCATGCGCCGACGCAGCCGAGCGCAGCGGTGTCGACGTCAGGCTGCAGACCACTGTGGTGCTCGGCGTGATGACCGCCCGGATCTTCGACGGCGACGGGGCAGCGCACGCGGCGTTCGTCGACGCCTGGCGTGGCGCGCTGGGCGGCATGGGAGGTCATGCCGTAGTCCGCCGCACGGCAGAGGGCGTCGCAGAGGTCGTGGACGTGTGGGGTCCGCCGCCGTCCGGCATCGATCTGATGCGACGGGTCAAGCAGCAGCTCGATCCTGACGGGCGTTGCGCCCCGGGCCGGTTCGTGGGAGGGATCTAGGAATGAGCGAAGCGGTAGGTCACGTGTGATGACCTCAAGTAGCGAAGCGGTAGGTCACGTGTAATGTCCGACGCCGCGGCGGTGCCCGACGAGCACGAGGCGGGCGGCCCGGTCGTGGGTGCGCCGGCCGGTGACGGCCACGGCGCGTTCGATCTGCTGCGCCCGCCGTCCGACGACCTGCTCGCCGACTGTGTCCACTGCGGCTTCTGCCTGCCGACCTGCCCGACCTACGCGCTGTGGGGCGAGGAGATGGACTCGCCGCGCGGGCGGATCTACCTCATGGAGCTCGCGTCCGCCGGCGAGATCGCGATCGACGACGTGTTCGTCACCCACATGGACCGCTGCCTGGGGTGCATGGCGTGCGTGACCGCCTGCCCCTCCGGCGTGCAGTACGACAAGCTGATCGAGGCGACCCGGCCACAGATCGAGCGCAACCATCCGCGGACGCTGGCGGACCGCGCGTTCCGGCGGCTCGTCTTCGCGCTGTTCCCGTACCCCCGGCGCCTGCGGATCGCCGCGCTGGCCGGCATCGTCTACCAGCGGCTGCGCATCGGCGGGCTGCTGCGACGCTCGGGCGTGTTCGCGCGGCTGCCCGCGCGGCTCCAGGCGCTGGAGGGCCTGCTGCCCGACATCACACTGCACGAGCTGCAGCGGCGGCTGCCGGCCCACGTCGCCCCACGTCGGGCGTCGCGTGAGCCCGCCCGCCCGCCTGTCCGACGGGTCGGCATGGTCGCCGGATGCGTGCAGTCGGTCTACTTCGGCGACGTCAACGCCGCGACCGCGCGGGTCCTGGCCATGGAGGGCTGCGAGGTCGTCGTCCCCACCGATCAGGGCTGCTGCGGTGCCCTGATGGAGCATTCCGGTGAGGAGGAGTCGGCGCTGCGCTTCGCGCGGCGGATGATCGCCACGATGGAGGATGCCGACGTCGACACCATCGTCATCAACGCGGCGGGGTGCGGTTCCACCCTCAAGGAGTACGGCCACCTGCTGCGGGACGATCCGGCATGGGCCGACCGGGCGCAGGCGTTCTCGGCGAAGGTGCGCGACGTCTCGGAGCTGCTCGACGAGCTCGAGCCCCGCGCCGCGCGCCATCCGATCCCGGCCCGCGTCGCCTACCACGACGCCTGCCACCTCTCACACGCACAGGGCGTGCGCAGCCAGCCACGGGCGGCGTTGCGCGCGATCCCCGACCTCGATCTCGTCGAGCTCAGCGAGCCCGACATCTGCTGCGGATCGGCCGGCATCTACAACCTGCTGCAGCCGGACGCCGCCTCCGACCTCGGAGCGCGCAAGGCGGCGACGGTGGCGGCGGCCGCACCCGACGCGCTGGTGACCTCGAACCCCGGGTGCCTGCTGCAGCTCAGGCGGCACCTCGACGCGGACCTGCCCATGCTGCACCCGATCCAGGTGGTGGACGCGTCGCTGCGCGGCGTGAATCCGTTAGCGTGACACCGACGCTCGGCCGTCCGCGCGGCGACGCTGAGGAGTAAGAGATGGTGGTGCAGCCGTTCGAGAGCGTCGGGCGGGTCGACCGGCGGGCCGTCAGGTTGCGGCGGTCGGTGCTGGTCGTGCCGGGGTCGGGTCCGAAGATGCTGGCACGTGCGGGTGAGCGGGGCGCCGACGAGATCGTGCTCGATCTCGAGGACGCCGTCGCCCCGGGCGAGAAGCAGCGCGCGCGTCGGACAGTGGTCGAGGCGCTGTGCGCCAACGACTACGGCGACGCGGTCGTGGCGGTGCGCATCAACGACGCGACGACACCGCACCAGTACCGCGACGTGGTGGAGCTCGTGCTGGGTGCGGGCGGTCGGTTCGACTGCCTGGTCGTGCCGAAGGTCGACCACCCCGGCCAGCTGTGGTTCCTCGAGCACCTGCTGGGTCAGCTGGAGCTCGAGGTCGGCCTGGACGTGCGCCACGGCGTGGAGGCGCAGATCGAGTCCGGCGCGGGCGCCGTCGCGATGGACGCCACCGCCCGGGTCACCGATCGCATCGAGAGCCTGACGTTCGGGCCCGGCGACTACGCCGCGAGCATCGGCGTGGCCCAGACCGGCATCGGGATGCCCGAGCCCGACTACCCGGGCTTCCAGTGGGCGGCGATCGTCGCGCGGATCGTCGATGCGGCCGCGGCGGTCGATGCGGACGCGATCGACGGGCCCTGCAGCGACATCGCGGACCGCGATGCGTTCGTCACGATGGCGACGCGGGCGAAGCTGTCCGGCATGGACGGCAAGTGGTGCATCCACCCCTCGCAGGTCGAGCTCGCCAACGAGGTCTTCACCCCGACGCCCGGGCAGTTCGCCGACGCGCTGGAGCTCCTCGACGTCCACCGCGGTCACACCGCCGAGGGCCGCGGCGCCGCGCGGCACCGCGGGCACATGATCGACGAGGCCAGTCGTCGGATGGCCGAGAAGCTGGTCACCCGCGGCCGCGCCGCGGGCCTCGGCTCCTGAGGCGGGATTCCGCCGCAGCGGCCGCTCGTGGGCCTTGACCGAGTGGTCAGGCAGTCTTACGGTCGACGTCACCGTGGTGATCCCGGTGCGGGACCGCCCGACGCAGTTGCGCCGTCTGCTCGCGCACCTGCCGGCGGGCGTGCCCGTGATCGTCGTCGATGACGGGTCGGCAGTCCGACGACGAGCGCGGCGGTGTGCCGCGCGGCCGGCGCCATGCGGTTGGCCCATCCCGAACCCCGCGGTCCGGCCGCGGCGCGCAACACCGGACTGGCGGCGGCGCTCACGCCGTTCGTCGCCTTCGTCGACTCCGACGTCGTACCCGATCCGGGTTGGCTGTCGGCCTGCGACGGCACTTCGATGATCCGGCCGTCGCGGTGGTGGCGCCGCGGGTGCTCGGCCTGGACCCGACCGGCACAGGGACGTGGGTCGGCCGGTACGAGGCGGTGCGCTCGTCGCTGGATCTCGGCTCGACGGCCGCCGGTGTCCGTCCCCACACCCGGGTCAGCTACGTGCCGGGTGCCTGCCTGATGGCGCGCACCGCTGCCGTCGGTCGTGGGTTCGACCCCCGGCTGCGGGTCGCCGAGGACGTCGATCTGGTCTGGCGTCTGACCGACCGTGGGTGGCGGGTGCGGTACGACCCCGCACTGGTGGTCCGGCACGATCACCGCATCACCTTGAGGTCGTGGCTCGCGCGCAAGGCGTTCTACGGCACGGGCGCCAGCCTGCTCGCGCAGCGGCACGGCGCGGCCGTGGCGCCGATGGTGGTGACGGCACCCACGGTCGCCGTGGTCGTCGTGCTCGCGTTGCAGCGGCGCTGGTCGGTGCCCGTCGCGGCCGCCATCCATGCAGCCCTCGTGGCGCGGATCCGGCGCCGGCTGTGGCACAGCGGCGCACCCACGGCCACCGTCGTGCACCTCGCCAACCTCGGGGTGAGCGCCGCGGCGCGTCAAACGGCATCCGCACTGATCCGGCAGTACTGGCCCGTCGCCGCCGTCATCGCTGTGCGCTCGCGGCGCATGCAGCGCGCGATGACGGTCGCCGCCATCCTCGACGCCGTCGTCGACCACCGGGCGACCGGCGCTCCGTTGGACCTGCTGCGGTACGGCATCGCCCGCCGGATGGATGATCTCGCATACGGCGCCGGCCTGTGGTTCGGCGCGCTGCGGGCACGGTCGCCGGCTGCGCTGCTGCCGGTGGTGCGCGGCCTGGGTCGGGCCCGGCGCGTGCGTGCGGGGCGGACCCGTCCGCCCTCATGGTGACCGGCCGGTCCGTGCTCGGTGGTGGCGCCACGTCGAAGTGGGCGGCGAGCACCCGTTCGACGACGCCCGGCCGGGTCCGCTCCACCGTGGACGAGTCGGCCCGGTCGCGTAGCGGCTCCTGTGGCGGGCCAGGTCGATCAGGACTTGTGCGCAGCCCCGGCACGGCGGGAGAATGCCGGTGCTGCGAGAGAGGCACGGTGATGTTCGAGCGGTTCACGGACGAGGCCCGTCGGGTCGTGGTGCTGGCGCAGGAAGAAGCGCGCACGTTGGACCACGACGAGATCGGTACCGAGCACCTGCTGCTCGGACTCGTCCACGAAGACGATGCCGAGGTCTGCAAGGTCCTCGGCGAGTTCGGCGTCGACATCCACGCGATGCGGCATGCCGTGCTCGCGGTCGTCGGCAGGGGAACCGAGCCGTCGCCGAGCCACCTGCCGTTTACCCGCCCAGCCAAGAAGGCGCTCGAGCTGTCACTGCGGGAGTCGCTGCAGCTGGGCCATCGTGAGATCCGTCCCACGCACATCCTGTTGGGCCTGCTCCGCACCGGTGACGGTGTCGCGGCCACGGTGCTCACCAGGCAGGGCCTCTCGCTTGACGACGTCCGTCAGATGGCCACCCGGGCGCCCGGTGACGAGCGCGCCCGTCCGGAACGGCGGCGGGGCATCCGACGGTTGTTCCGGTCCGATGATGACGACGAAGAGCCCACGTCCGCCACGCCGCTGCTGCTGGAGCGGTTCGACGATCAGGCGTGGGAGGCGTTGACGTACGCGCGTGCGTCGGCGCGGCGTCGCGCGACCGGCCGTGTCGATACGCAGGATCTGTTGATCGGGGTCGCATCCGTGCCGGGCCCGGCCGCCTCCGCGTTGGAGGCGATCGGCGCCGACGCGCAGGCGGTCGTCGCGGTCGACCTCGACACCGGGGCCAGCGGCGACGGCGGCGACACGGCACTCGGTCTGACCGGCTCCGCACGCCATGTGCTGCGATGGGCCGCCGAGGACGCGCAGCGGCGGGGCCAGCCGGCGGCGGGCACGGCGCACATCCTCCTCGCGCTGCTCGTCAACGCGGACGACCACATGCAGCAGGTGCTGGACGCGTTGGCGATCGTCCTGTCGGACCTCCACGCGGAGGTGGCACGCCGGATGGCGTGACGCGTGGGGGATCGCCGGCGTGCGGTACCCGCGCCGGCTCGATCCGGTGGCCTGCCCCACGCCGTCAATCGTCCAGGGAGATCTCCATCTCGGCACCCAGCTGCAGCGTGTTCGACACCGCACAGCCGTTGCGTGCGATGTCGATCAGCTTGCGCTTCGTGTCATCGTCGACCTCGGCGTCGAGCTCGACCGACATCCGCACCTTCTTGATGCGGTACGGCGTGTCGGCGGTCTCACCGGCGATGGTCAGCTCGAGGTCGCGGATGTCGATGCCCCGCGCCTCGGCCGCGGCGATCAGCGTGCTCTTGAAGCAGCCACCCCACCCGAGCAGCATCAGGTGGCCGCCGTTGAAGCCCAGCCCTGTACCGCCGGTCGCCTCCGGTCGGTCCAGCGGCAGCACCTGATCCTCCTCCTGACGACCGATCGACACGTGCCCGTCGAGTGAGCGCACCCATACGTTCATCGTTGTCACGTCCTGCTCCTCCTCGCTGTCGTCGATCGCGCCGTACCCTGCATCGTCCCGCGCGGTCGTGATGTCGGTCCTCGACTGTCGGAGAACCTCCAGTCGAGGCTGGGAGTGCCTGTCGGTGCTCGCTCGGAGCGACGTTTCGGGCGGGTGACCGCGCCGGCATGTCTACGCTGTGCCATCCCATGTGTTCCCTCGGATGATGTCGTGCATGCACAGACATCGAACAATGTCCACAGGCATGGGGATGCACTTGTGTTCCACATGAATGCGAATGTATGTTCGATTCATGCAGGTCGCACGCGCCAGCCCGCGCGGACGCGTACCCGCCACCAGCGGGGCGTGTCCGCGCGTACGGACACCCCGTGGGTCCGCGCGTCCGCCGCCCCCACTCCCAAACAGCGGCGCCTCGGCGCGTCCGCGCGTCCGGACACCCGTATCGGCGCGGCCCGACGAGCCCCCCGACAGTCGCGTCAGGCGGTCAGCGCGTCCGGCGTCAAGGTGTAGACATCGGTGCGCTCGCCGTCGAGCTCGGTGATCCCGGTGCGCACCGCGCCGAGCTTGATCGCCACCCGGATCGACGCGGCGTTGGCCGGACGGATCAGACTGATCAGGCGTTCACTGCCCAGCTCCGAGAAGGCGGCGGCTGCAACGGCGCGCGCCGCCTCCGTCGCGTACCCCCGGCCCCATGACGCGGACCCGATCAGCCATCCGATCTCGAGCTCCGGCCAGCCCTCCGGGTACCACAGGCCGACCCGGCCGAGGAACCCGCCGGTGCCACGGTCCTCGACCGCGTACTGGCCGTGCCCGCGCAGGGTCCAATGTCCCAGGAACATCGCGATCAGCCGCCACGACGTGGCGCGGTCGTTGGTCCGGCCATCTCCGATGTGACGTGCCGCGCCGGGGTCGGCCTGGATCGCGGCGAAGGCATCCAGGTCGCCCTCCCGGAACTGGCGCAGCAGGAGCCGATCGGTCGACAGCTGTCCGGGCATCGTCATCATGCCGTCATGCCTCCATGTTCACGCCGACACCGTGGCAGGATCCGGGGCCCAGCCGGCGGCAGGGTACGCCCTCGCGGGCGCACTAGGCTGTCCGCCGGCGGCGCGCGCAGTGCGGACCACGACGATAGTGCGCCCCGCCCGCGGTGGACGCTGCGGGTCGTGGGGCACGGGAGCGACGATGAGCAACGACCAGGATCACGGCAGCCGACTCGACTCCCTGATGGGGGAGCGGCGGGAGAAGCTGCGCGCGCTCCGTGAGCGGGGCGACGACCCGTACCCCGTCGACGTGCAGGTCGACCACGCGCTGGACGACGTGATCAGTCGCTGGCACGACCAACTCGAGCCGGGCGAGGGCTCGGACGAGCGGGTTGCGGTGGCTGGACGGCTGGTCGCACGTCGCGGTCACGGGCGGCTCGTCTTCCTGGTGCTGGCGGAGGGCGACGCCGACCTGCAGGTCATGTGCAATCTCAAGGCACTCGGCGACGACGGCATGGCACGCGTCGCCGATCTGGACATCGGCGACTGGATCACCGCACGCGGCGAAGTCGTGCGGTCGCGACGTGGTGAGCTGTCGGTGATGGCCGAGCAGGTCGGGCTGATCAGCAAGTCGCTGCGGCCGATGCCGGACAAGTGGCACGGCCTGCGCGACACCGAGACCCGTTTCCGTCAGCGCTACGTCGATCTGGCGGTCAACCCCGACGCCCGGCGGGTGTTCGACGTCCGCGGCCGGGCCATCGCCGCGCTGCGGACCGAGCTCATCGACCGCGGCTACGTCGAGGTCGAGACGCCACTGCTGCACACCCAGCCCGGTGGCGCGACGGCCAAGCCGTTCGTCACGCACCACAACGCCCTCGACATCGATCTGTACCTGCGCGTGGCCCCCGAGCTGTTCCTCAAGCGGCTGGTGGCCGGCGGCATGCCCCGCGTGTTCGAGATCGGTCGGGTGTTCCGCAATGAAGGGTTGTCGACACGGCACAACCCCGAGTTCACGATGCTCGAGAGCTACGAGGCCTACGCGGACTACCACGACATCATGGAGCTGACGCAGGAGCTTCTGCAGCGCGCCGCGCTCGATGCGGTGGGCACGACGGCGCTGACGTACGAAGGTCGCAAGCTCGATCTGGGCGGCGACTGGCCGCGTCGCACGGTGCTGGACCTCGTCCGCGAGGCCACGGACCGTCCCGACCTCGATTACGACGTGCCGATCGCCGAACTCCGGGCGATCGCGGACCAGCACGGCGTCACGACGGACGACCGCTGGGGACCGGGCAAGGTCATCGAGGAGCTGCGCGATCAGCTGGCCGAGCCGACGTTGTGGGAGCCGACGTTCGTGATCGACTATCCGGTCGAGGTGTCCCCGCTCGCGCGCCGCCACCGCGATGATCCACGGGTGACGGAGCGGTTCGAGCTGATCGTCGCCGGCCGCGAGATGGCCAACGCCTTCAGCGAGCTGGTGGACCCCGACGATCAGCGCCGCCGGTTCGAGGCGCAGGCCCGCGCACGCGCCGCGGGCGACGACGAGGCCATGCCGATCGACGAGGACTACCTGCGGGCCATGGAGTTTGGCATGCCGCCCATGGGCGGGCTCGGCATCGGCATCGACCGCATGGTCATGCTCCTGGCCGATGTCTCCACGATCCGCGACGTCATCCTGTTCCCGACGTTGCGGCCCGAGATCATCCGACCGATCGAACCCGCGCACGAGACAGAAGACGAGCTCTCCGTGGGCGTGGTCGCGGACGACCCGCGGGAGGCGTCACCGGACGAGGGCTGAGGCTGCCCTCAGGTCGCCGACGCCCGGGCCGCGACTGCACGGCGATGCTGCGGAACCTGCTGGTCAGGCGTGCCGTGAATCGGGCGGGCCGGCTGCAGCGATCGTGCGCAGCTGATGACGCTGGGGACACCGGCGGCTAGCGTTGACCTGCGTCGTCGACGCGCGACGAACCGTCGCGCACCCGACGGCGGCGCGCGTGCGACCCACGCCGACAGGAGTCAGCCCAGTGCCAGCCACACCCCGCACGACGGTGTCGGAGCAGCCGCCGACCCCCCGCGCGCTCGGAGGGCCGGTGCTACGATGCGCTCAGAGCACCCGGCCAGGGGGCAATCATGTTTGAACGGTTCACAGACCGGGCTCGCCGCGTGGTGGTCCTCGCCCAGGAAGAGGCGAGGATGCTCAACCACAACTACATCGGGACCGAGCACATCCTGCTCGGGCTGATCCACGAGGGTGAGGGTGTCGCCGCCAAGGCCCTCGAGTCCCTCGGCATCTCGCTCGAAGGTGTCCGCGACCAGGTCGAGGAGATCATCGGCCAGGGCCAGACCGCGCCCGCCGGCCACATCCCGTTCACGCCCCGTGCCAAGAAGGTGCTCGAGCTGTCGCTGCGCGAGGCGCTGCAGCTCGGCCACAACTACATCGGGACCGAGCACATCCTGCTCGGCCTCATCCGCGAGGGCGAGGGCGTCGCCGCCCAGGTCCTGCAGAAGCTCGGCGCCGATCTGAACCGCGTCCGCCAGCAGGTCATCCAGCTGCTCAGCGGCTACGCCGGTGGCGAGTCCGGGTCCGGCCAGACCAAGGCCGGCGTGTCCGGTGGCTCGGAGGAGTCCAAGGGCTCGGCCGTGCTCGACCAGTTCGGGCGCAACCTCACCCAGCTGGCGCGCGAGGGCAAGCTCGATCCGGTGATCGGCCGCACCCGCGAGATCGAGCGGGTCATGCAGGTGCTGTCGCGCCGCACCAAGAACAACCCTGTGCTCATCGGTGAGCCGGGCGTCGGCAAGACCGCCATCGTCGAGGGCCTGGCGCAGATGATCTGCGCGGGCAACATCCCCGAGACCCTGCGTGACAAGCAGCTGTACACCCTCGACCTGGGCGCCCTCGTCGCGGGCAGCCGCTACCGCGGTGACTTCGAGGAGCGCCTGAAGAAGGTGCTGAAGGAGATCACCACCCGCGGCGACATCATCCTGTTCATCGACGAGCTGCACACGCTGGTCGGGGCGGGTGCTGCCGAGGGCGCGATCGACGCCGCCAGCATCCTCAAGCCCATGCTGGCCCGTGGCGAGCTGCAGACCATCGGCGCGACGACGATCGAGGAGTACCGCAAGCACCTCGAGAAGGACGCCGCGCTGGAGCGGCGGTTCCAGCCCATCCGCGTCGAGGAGCCGTCGGTCGCCCACACGATCGAGATCCTCAAGGGGCTGCGCGACCGCTACGAGGCGCACCACCGCGTGACGATCACCGACGACGCGCTGGTGGCCGCCGGCAACCTCGCCGACCGCTACATCTCCGACCGCTTCCTGCCCGACAAGGCGATCGACCTGATCGACGAGGCGGGATCGCGCCTGCGCATCCGCCGACTGACCGCCCCGCCGGACCTCCAGGATCTCGAGGACGAGGCAGCAGGCGTCCGCAAGATGAAGGAATCGGCGATCGACGAGCAGGACTTCGAGAAGGCCGCGCAGCTGCGCGACCAGGAGAAGAAGCTGCTGGAGCGTCGAGCCGCGCGGGAGCGCGAGTGGAAGTCCGACGGGATGGACACCGTACTCACCCTCGACGAGGAGGACATCGCCGAGGTCCTCAGCAACTGGACGGGCATCCCGGTCTTCAAGCTGACCGAGGAGGAGACCCAGAAGCTGCTGCGGATGGAGAAGGAGCTGCACAAGCGGGTCATCGGTCAGGACGAGGCGATCGCTGCCGTGTCCAAGTCGATCCGCCGGACGCGGTCGGGTCTGAAGGACCCCAAGCGCCCGAGTGGCTCGTTCATCTTCCTGGGACCCTCGGGTGTCGGCAAGACCGAGCTGGCCAAGACGCTGGCGGAGTTCCTGTTCGGTGACGAGGACGCACTGATCCACCTCGACATGTCCGAGTACATGGAGAAGCACACGGTTTCGCGGCTGATCGGTTCGCCTCCGGGCTACGTCGGCTACGAGGAGGGTGGTCAGCTGACCGAGGCGGTCCGCCGGCGGCCCTTCAGCGTGGTGCTGTTCGACGAGGTCGAGAAGGCCCACCCGGACGTGTTCAACGCGCTGCTCCAGATCCTCGAGGACGGCCGGCTGACCGACGCGCAGGGCAAGACGGTGGACTTCAAGAACACCGTGCTGATCATGACGTCGAACCTGGGCACCAAGAACCTCGGGCAGCAGGCGCTGGGCTTCTCGGCGTCGGCCGACGAGGAGAGCGTCTACGAGCGCATGAAGGCGCAGGTCGACGACGAGCTCAAGCGCCACTTCCGCCCCGAGTTCCTCAACCGCATCGATGAAACGATCGTGTTCCACCAGCTGACGAAGGCCGAGGTCAAGTCGATCGTCGATCTGATGCTCAAGCGGGTCCAGGGCCAGCTGAAGGCCAAGGACCTCGACATCGAGCTGACCGAGGACGCCAAGACCTGGTTGGCCGACAAGGGCTACGACCCCGAGCTGGGTGCGCGGCCGTTGCGCCGGACGATCCAGCGGCAGATCGAGGACGCACTGTCGGAGCGGCTGCTGTTCAACGACTTCAGTGCCGGACAGCTGATCGTGGTCGACATCGAGGACGACGGGGTCGTGTTCCGCGCGGTCGACGCGCCCGACACGCCCGAGGTCGAACTGGCGGGCTCGGGACCGGGCGACGTTCCGGCGGCGAGCGACGGCTGATCGGCGGCGCGGCCGCCGGGGTGTCACCCGGCGCTGCGCCGGTGATGACGTTGCGGTAGGGTGGCACGTCCCCTTTCGAGGCACGTGCCACCTGCAGCGGGATGCGACACCGTCCGGCACATCCTCGAGGCGCAACGTTCAGGTCCGCGGTACCTGGCGGTGACGACGACATGCGATGCTTCGCGTGCCGTCGGCATGGCCGACGGGGACACCGCACGAATGTCGGGCACGATCGGAACTGGCGGGTGACGCCAAGAGTCACCGCCACACGATGTTCCGTCCAGTTGCCCGGGTGCGGGCCCGGCACGGCAAGAGTGCCGGGCCCTTCGCATGTCCGGCGGTGGGGTCGGCTGACTAGGCGTCGGGACGGTCCAGCACCCGGCCGAAGGGGCTGGGCCGGTCGGCGCCGTGCGGCGCGCAGCCGTTAGCCTGGCACGCCATGATGTCGGCCGACGCGGCGGACCCCACCGCATGAGACTGGTGGTCGCGCGCTGCACCGTGGACTACGCAGGGCGCCTCGAGGCGCACCTGCCCGAAGCCGTCCGCCTGTTGATGGTCAAGGCGGACGGCTGTGTCGCCGTGCACGCGGACGGCGGTGCCTACAAGCCGCTGAACTGGATGAACGCGCCCAACGTCCTGGACGACGGTCCGGAGCGCTGGGTCGTGACCAACGGCAGGGGTGAGCGGCTCGAGATCACCCTGCTGGAGATGATCTCGGACACGAGCTTCGTGTTCGGTGACGATCCGGGCCTGACGAAGGACGGCGTCGAGGCGCACCTGCAGGAGCTGCTGGCCGACCACCCGGACACGCTGGCCGACGGCCTGCAGCTCGTCCGGCGCGAGTATCCGACCGACATCGGACCGGTCGATCTGCTCTGTCGGGACGAGCGCGGAGCGTACGTCGCCGTCGAGATCAAGCGCCGAGGTGAGATCGACGGGGTCGAGCAGTTACGTCGCTACGTCGAACGACTGAACCGTGACCCGCTGCTGCGTCCCGTCAGCGGTATCTTTGCTGCCCAGCGGGTCAAACCCCAGGCCCGCGTGCTGGCCACTGAGCGCGGGATCACCTGGGTCGAGGTCGACTACGACCTTCTGCGCGGCCGGCAGTCCGACGAGTTGCGGCTGTTCTGACGGCCGCTGACACGATGATTATGACCGTTGATGCATGGTTGACGCTCGCGGTGGTCGCCGTGAGCCTCGCGCTGCTGGTGCGCGACAAGCTCTCGCCCGCCGTGGTGCTGCTCGGTGGTGCGTTCTCACTCGTCCTCACCGGCGTGCTCGACGCCGAGACCGCGTTCGCCGGGTTCGCCAACCCCGCCCCCTTGACGGTCGCGGCCCTGTACGTGTTGGCCGGCGCGGTCGACATCACCGGCGCGCTGGATCCCGTCCTGTCCCGGTTGCTGGGGTCGGGCGAGTCGGAACGCTCGACGCGTTCGGTGCTCACCCGGCTGCTGGTGCCGGTCGCCGGCGCGTCGGCGTTCCTCAACAACACGCCGATCGTCGCGATGACGGCGCCCCAGGTCGCCGCGTGGGCCGAGCAACGGGGACGATCGGCGTCGCCCCTGCTGATGCCGCTGTCGTTCGCCGCGATCCTCGGCGGTGTCGTGACGTCGATCGGCACGTCGACCAACCTGGTCGTCTCGGGCCTGCTCGTCCAGCGGGGCCTGGCACCGCTCGGGCTGTTCGAGATCACCCCCGTCGGGCTGCCCGTCGCCCTCGGCGGCCTCGCGCTGATGATCCTGACCGCGCCCTGGTTGCTGCGGACGCGCGACGCGCAGCGCGTCGACCTCAAGGAGCAGGTGCGCGAGTTCAGTGTCGACATGCAGGTGTCCGACGACGGTCCCCTCGTCGGGCTGTCAGTCGAGGAGGCCGGGCTGCGCGCCCTGCAGGGCGTGTTCCTCGTCCGCATCGAGCGGACCGGACACGTCATCGCCCCCGTGGGACCGGGTGAGGTGCTCCAGGCGGGCGACGTGCTGAGCTTCGCGGGCAACGTCGACCTGGTCGTCGACCTGCAGCGCATCCGCGGCCTGTCCTCGACCGAGCAGCACCACTTGTACGGCATCGACGAGACCCGCCAGGCGTTCTTCGAAGTGGTGCTCGGACCCGAGTCGCTGCTAGCCGGCTCGACGCTGAAGGAGGTCGGGTTCCGCAGTCGCTACGACGCGGCCGTGCTGGCCGTGCACCGCGCCGGCCAACGCGTCGACGCCAAGCTCGGTGACCTCCAGTTGCGGGCAGGCGACACGCTGCTCCTGCTGGCCGACACGGAGTTCCGTCAGAAGTGGCGGGAGTCGGGAGATTTCCTCGTGGTCGCCCGCCTCGGCGGCACCGCACCCACACGGACCCGCAACGGTCCGCGTGTGTTGGCGATCACCGCGCTGCTCGTCGTGGTCGCCGGGTCCGGCGTCGTCGACATCCTCAACGCCGCGCTGCTGGCGGTGCTGGCGCTCGTGGCCCCCTGGCCACGGCCGCTCGGCGACGGCCGTCCGATCATGACGCTGCGCGAGGCGCGCGAGGCGGTCGATCTGAACGTGATCCTGGTCATCGGGGCCGCGTTCGGGCTCGGTGCGGCGATGGAGAGCACCGGTCTGGCCCAGACGGCCGCCGATCTGCTGTTGTCGGCGTTCGCGCCGTTCGGTGCCGTCGGTGCGCTGCTCGGGATCGTCATCGCCACGGTGGTCCTGACCGAGATGATCACGAACAACGCGGCCGCGGTGCTGATGTTCCCCATCGCGGTCACCACGGCGGGCGCCGTCGGTGCCGACGTGCGGGCGTTCGCGATCGCGGTCGCGGTGGCGGCCAGCGCATCGTTCCTCACACCGATCGGCTACCAGACCAACACGATCGTCTACGGCCTCGGCGGCTACCGCTTCGGCGACTACCCGCGCCTGGGATTTCCGTTGACGATCCTGGTGCTGGCCACGACGGTCGGCCTCGTCCAGATGATGGCGTGAACCCGCGCCGGATCAGTCCTCGGCCAGGCCCTGCATCGGGGGGATGCGCGCACCACGCAGCAGGTCGCTGACGTCCTCGACCGACCACCCCCGGTCGAGCAGCGCCCGCGCGATCCTCGCCGGTCCCAGGTGCGTGCCGCACAGCGGGCAGAACACCAGGTGCTCGGATTGCTCGGGGAGTTGGGCGCCGCAGAACGGGCATCCACCGGTGGCGGTCTTCTGTGTCGGCAGCGCGGGCATCCCGCCATCGGCCAGTCCGTCGAGGTAGCCCTGTGCGTACTCCCAGTTCACGTACTCGTCCGGCTTGGGATCGAAGGCGGGCTCATGGACCGGCGTCTCCCCCGACTTGAGCAGTTCCTCGAGGTTGTGCTCGAGCATCTGCCACTCGTAGTAGTGCTCCTCGGCGCAGTCGACGCAGAACAGGCTCACGCCCTTGAACCCCTCGGGCTCGAACGTGTGACGGAACGCGGCCAGATCGTCCAGGTCGCGCCTGATGAGCGCGGCCTCCTGACGTCCCAGTCGGGGTTGCGGCACGTCTTCGTAGTCGTCGTACTCGTCGCTCATCGCGAGGCCGTTTCCTTCGTCGCCGGCGTGAGAGGTGGCGGTCATCCAGACGCTACACTCCACCGTACGTTCCCCCGCCACCGGTGGTACCGCCGTACTTGTGGTTGTGGACACCTGCACCGCCAACGTCACGAAGGAACTGCGCGTGGCCGAGATCGAGATCGGCATCGGCAAGAGCGGGCGGCAGGCCTACGGCTTCGATGACATCGCCATCGTGCCGTCGCGCCGTACCCGCGACCCGCACGATGTGGACGTCAGCTGGCAGATCGACGCCTACGAGTTCGCCCTCCCGCTGCTCGGCGCTGCGATGGACGGGGTGTCCTCGCCGCGCAGCGTCATCGAACTGGGGCGCATCGGCGGCCTGGGCGTCCTCAACCTCGAGGGTCTGTGGACCCGGTACGCCGATCCCGAGCCGTTGCTCGCGGAGATCGCCGAGCTCGACACGACGGTCGCGACGGCGCGGATGCAGGAGATCTACAAGCAGCCGATCGATGCCGACCTGATCGGTCAGCGGGTCGGTGAGCTCAAGGGAGGCGGGATCGTCGCGGCGGCGTCCCTGACGCCGCAGCGTGTGGAGCAGTACCACGACATCGCGCTGGCGGCGGGGCTGGACATCCTGGTCATCCAGGGCACGGTCGTGTCGGCCGAGCACGTGTCGAGCCGCGAGGAGCCGCTGAACCTCAAGGAGTTCATCGCGCGGTACGACATCCCGGTGATCGTGGGCGGGTGCGCGTCGTATGCGAGCGCGTTGCATCTGGCACGCACCGGTGCCGCGGGCATCCTCGTCGGCGTCGGTCCCGGCAACGCGTGCACGACGCGCGGTGTGCTCGGCGTCGGCGTGCCGCAGGCGACGGCGATCGCCGACGCCGCCGGCGCGCGGGTCCGGCACCTCGAGGAGACCGGCCGCTACGTCCAGATCATCGCGGACGGCGGCATGCGCACCGGCGGTGACGTGGCGAAGGCGGTTGCGTGCGGCGCCGACGCCGTGATGCTGGGTTCGCCGCTGGCGCGTGCGACGGAGGCGCCCGGGCGCGGCTTCCACTGGGGCATGGCGACGTTCCACCCCGACCTGCCGCGTGGCGCGCGGGTCGCGGTGGGGGCGATCGGGTCGCTCCGCGAGATCCTGGAGGGACCGGCGGTGCAGAACGACGGCACGCTCAACCTGTTCGGCGCCCTGCGGACGTCGATGGCGACGTGCGGGTATGCCAGCATCAAGGAGTTCCAGCGTGCCGAGGTGCTGGTCGCGCCGTCGTTGCAGACCGAGGGCAAGCACTACCAGCGCCAGCAGGGCGTCGGCATGGGGCGCCGCTGAGCGGGTAGCGTGACCGCGCAGCCGCGGCCGGCTGCGCTCCTGACGGCCGGGAGCCCTTCGCTGCATGGTCAGTGGTGAGATGACCGACAGATCTCCGACACCCGATCTGCCGCGCCTCCACTTCGCACTCGTCGCGGTGCCGTTGAGCCGCCCGGACGTCAGCGGGTTCATCCGCGACTGGCGGGTGCCCGCCCGGGGCGCACCGATCGCAGTGATCGAGCAGCGTCCGCCGGCCGCGGTGCGCGCCGGATGGCTGGCCGAGCTCATGGCGCTCGACGACGAGCCTGACGTGGCGGTGCGGACCGTGCTCGCGACCGACGACGCCATGGCGCACGTCGGCTTCAGTCGGACCGACCGGCTGGTGCCGCGCGACTTCCTCGATGACGACGATCGGTTCCTCGAACGGAACCTGGGCGGCTGGGCCCCGCTGTGGTTCGACGCGATGGGCATCGCCGGCGACGGGCATGACGACGATCCCGTCCTGCGTGCCGGCGAGACGCTGGTCGACTACGGCGACACGATCGCTTCCGCGCTCGTCGATCCCGTCCTGGTCTCCGGCCGGCTGGCGCAGGAGCTGCCCGACGGCGTGGCGACGCTGCGCGCGTCGGCAGGGGCGCTCCGCGCTGCCAGGGCGGACGGGCGCGACAGCCTGATCGACGATCTCGTGGCCGCGGTGCGCGGTGACGGACCCCTCGGCGGATCGCTGCACCCCATGCTCGCCCACGACGAACTGATCGAACAGCTGTATCGCCTGGAGCTGTCGCGCCGGTCCGCCGCCGCGGAGGACCGCGTGGCCGACGAGCGCGCGGCACGCGACCTGCAGCGTCGTCACGCCGACGAGCTCGGCGTCGAGCTGTTGCTCAAGGGCGAGTACATCATGGGTCGGCACCGCCGCAGCACGATCCTGCTCGCCGAGGGCCTGGGCGTCGTCGTCAAGCAGCCCGCACCGGAACCCGAGCACGAGATCGACCTGGGCGTCCGCACCCACGAGGGCTCGCCGGAGAACTGGCCGCGCGCGACGGGCGAGGGCCGCATGGTGACGGCGCGGGCGGACATCGCGCAGGTGGTCGGATCGACTGCGGTCGAACGCCTCAATGCCGCATTCGGACGCGACGTGCGCTTCTCGACGGCGCTCGGGCTCACCGTCGAGCCGTTCGAGCAGGGGCCGACGCTGGCGGAGCTGGCGGTCGAGCGTCCGGCGGAGCTGACGGCCGACCGCTACGACCAGATGCTCGTGCACCACCTGGCGTGCGAGGAGCTGGGGATCGACAACCCGGACTGGCACGCGGCCAACTTCGTGGTGACCGGCGAGGGCCTGGTGCACGTCGACTGGGGCGCGGCGCGCCCCATCCGCGCCGATGAGAGGACGCCCGCTGCGGCACGCGAGCGCCTGGATCAGGTGCGCGAGCTCGCGTGGTCGTTCCAGGACGCCGACCTGGCGGAGCGGACGTCGAGGCTGCACGAGCGCGCGACATCGGACGATGGGCACCTCGACCGCCTGCGCGCCCGCGCCCGCGACCTCGTCGGCTGACGACCGGCCTGCGCGCCCCGCCCGCGACCTCGTCGGCTGACGACCGCCGCGCCGTACGGCACGAGTCGCCCACGCGTCAGCTCAGCACGCGGCGGCACCACTGCCTGAGGGGCTGGTCGTCAGGTTCGCCGGCCCACATGGTGGCGGCCCAGCGCCGTGCGGCGACCACGGCACGGTCGAGGCCGACGTCAGCGACCCACGCCCGCGCGGTCGCGCGGTCGGCGTCGACCGCGGTCGGTGTGATCTCGGGCGCCAGGTAGGCGACTGCGAGCAGCGGGTCGAGATCGGCGATGGCTCCGGCGGTCAGGCCGCCGAAGTCCAGCACGGCACTGATCCGATCGCCGTCGGCGAGCATGTTGCCGAGGAACGCGTCGAGGTGGGCCACGACCGGGCGGTCCGCGGGCGGCAGGACGGCGAGCAGGTCGTCGGTCACGGCCACCGGATCGATCCCGGCGAACGCCGGCCCGCCCCGCGCCAGTCGGGCGCCCAGGCGCGCGACCGACCACGCGCGGAACGTCTCCGCCGTCGGCGCGTCGCCGATGATCGGCCCGAACCGGCGCAGGGGGCACGGCAGTGTGGCGATGCGGCGGGCCACCTCCAGGTGGTCGCGCACCAGCGCGGCCCGGTCGGTGCCGTCCGCATCGAGCACGTCCAGGGCGTCGCGACCCGGCAGGCGCCGTTCCACGCTGACGCCGCGGCCCGCGATGACGTGCTGCTCGAGGACCCTGGGGAGCGCGACGCCGATGTCGCCGCCGGCGAGGTCGTCGAGCAGGCGTCGCCGCTGGCGGAGCATGGCGAGATCGGTCCCCGGGTGTGACAGGCGCACCACCCGCTCGTCGTCGAGCCCGTACACCCGTGCCTCTCCACCGCGCCCGAGCAGCGCCGACTCGTCGACGCCGAAGTGGGCGAGCACCACCCGGTCCTCGCGACGGACCGCAACGTCCGCGAGGCGTGTGAGGAACCGGCGCGGGCCCTCGACCGCAGCGCCGCAGGCCTCCACGCGTGCCCGCAGCCGTCGGTCCGCAGTCACGACCACCATGGCGGTGGGATCGGTCGCGGCGGCCACGGTCGTGGCGATCTCGTCGTCAGCCGCGTCGGGTCGGCTGGTGTGGGTGAGCCGGACCTTCACGCCGTACCACATGCCCTCGCGGACCCGTCCCGAGGGGTGGCCGTCGACGACGACCAGCACGTCGTCGTTGATCGTCGCGCGCCACCGGACGATCTCGTCGACGATCCGGGCAACCGCACCGGACCGGTCCCGCCACCAGCCGTCCGGTCGCGTCCCGACCACGTTCAAGGCGTCGATCACCCACGTACGCGTCCGCCCGTCGTCTGCGTCGGCGGATCCGCCGGTGTCCATCGGTCAGTCGCCCGCCGCCAGGACCACCGCTTCGCACGGGCCCAGCCAAAGCTCGCCGCCGACGCTGCCGGTCCGGTCGGCGTCGGTCGAGCGCAGCACGTCGTGCTGGCCGCCGAGCGTCAGCGTGCGGGGCGCGTCGGCGAACGACATGGCGACCACGGTGTGCTCGTCACCGTCGCGCCGCACGTAGGCGAACACGGTGTCGTCGACGTGGAGCCGCTCGTACGCGCCCGTGCGCAACGACGATCGCGCACGCCGCAGCGACAGCAGGTCGCGCACCAGGTGCAGCTCGGACGCGGGGTCGTCGCACTGCGCGTCCACGTTGCGCGTCATCGCGTCGTCGGTCAGCGGCAGCCACGGCGTGACGTCCGGCGGGCAGAACCCGGCGTTGGGCGAGCCATCCCACGGCATGGGCGTGCGCTCGGGATCGCGGCTCTCGTCGGGTACGTGGCGGCCCCACGGATCCTGCATGCGGTCCGGCGGCACGTCGGCGTCGCCCATCGCGAGCTCGTCGCCGTAGTACAGCACCGCCGTGCCGCGCGCCGTCAGCAGGAACACGAGCGCCTGGCGCGCGAAGCGCCGACCGGTCCTGGTCGGGAACCGGGACTTGTCGTGGTTCGACAGGATCCACGACGGCCAGGCGAACGCCGGAGTGGTGTCCTCGACGTCGTCGACCAGCCCGGCCAGGTCGGTGGCGGTCCACGACAGATCGACGATGGTGTGGAAGTTCAGCGGCAGGTGCAGCTCGTCGTCGTCGCCGTAGTAGGCGACGAGCTCGGGCGGGTCCAGGTTGACCTCACCCGCGAGCAGCCGTGGCGGATCGTCGAACTCCTCGACCGTGCGCCGCAGCAGCCGGTGGATCTCGTGGACCTCGTGCCAGTTGCGCGAGTAGTGCTCGGTGACGCGGCGGTACCCGGGCATGCCGTCGCGGTGGTCGGGGTCCGGCGGGTTGTCGCGCAGCCGCTCGTCCTTGACGATGCGGTGCGCGACGTCGACGCGGAACCCGTCGACGCCGCGGCGCATCCAGAAGCGCAGGACGTCGCACATCGCCCGGCGCACCTCGGGGTTCCGCCAGTTCAGGTCCGGCTGCTCCGGCAGGAACGTGTGCAGGTACCACTGTCCGGTCGGCTCGTCGAACGTCCAGGCGGGACCGCCACCGAACCGGCTCATCCAGTTGTTCGGCGGCCCTCCGTCCGGCGCCGGGTCACGCCAGACGTACCAGTCGCGGCGCGGGTCGTCCCGGGACGATCGCGACGCCCGGAACCACGCGTGCCCATCCGACGTGTGGTTCGGTACGAAGTCGAGGATGACCCGCAGGTCGCGCTCGTGTGCGGCGGCGACCAGCGCGTCGAGGTCGGCCAGCGTGCCGAAGTCGGGGTGGACGTCGGTGTGGTCGGCGACGTCGTAGCCGAAGTCGGCCATCGGCGACGGGTAGATCGGCGACAGCCACAGCCCGTCGACGCCGAGCCAGGCCAGGTGGTCGAGCCGCGCGGTGATGCCGGGCAGGTCACCAATGCCGTCACCATTGCCGTCCGCCCAGCTGCGTGGGTAGATCTGGTACAGCACGGCATCGCGCCACCACTGCGGCCCGCTCACGGCACGGTCCTCTCGTCGGTGGATGAGCTCCCGCTGCCAGCGTTGACCGGCGGGCCAGGTCCGAACCGTCCGACCCGACGCGCGGCCGGGCGGCGATCCGCCGCCAGTTCGCTAGGATCGTTGCGATCACGACTCTTTTGTAGATCTCTACCTTTTTGCGGGAGCCTTTCATCGTGACTGCCCTGAACCCGCCGCACGGCGGCACGCTCGTGAACCTGCTCGTCGACGACGCACGAGCGCTCGAACTGCGCCAGCAGGCCAAGGACTGGCCGTCCTGGGATCTGACCCCACGTCAGCTGTGTGACCTCGAGCTGCTGCTCGACGGCGGGTTCTCACCGCTGCGCGGGTTCATGACCGAGCGCGAGCACGCCAGCGTGTGCACCGACATGCGCCTGCCCGACGGCACCCTGTGGCCGATGCCGATCACGCTCGACGTCGATGCCGAGACTGCCGAGGCGCTGTCGGAGGGCTCGGCGCTGGCGCTGCGCGACGCCGAGGGCGTCATGCTCGCCGTGCTGCACGTCGCCGACGTGTACCAGGCGGACCGCGCGGCCGAGGCCGAGGCGGTCTTCGGGACCTCCAACACCGAGCACCCGGGCGTCGATCACCTGCTGCGCCGCTCGCACCCGTGGTACGTCGGTGGGACGATCGAGAGTGTGCAGCGCCCGCTGCACTACGACTTCACGGACCGGCGGATGACGCCGGCGCAGCTGCGCGAGCGCTTCGCGGACCGTGGATGGGACCGTGTCGTCGCGTTCCAGACCCGCAACCCGATGCACCGCGCGCACCAGGAGCTGACCCTGCGCGCGGCGAAGGACGCCGACGCCGCGCTGTTGATCCACCCCGTGGTCGGCATGACCAAGCCCGGTGACGTCGACCACTACACCCGTGTGCGGTGCTACGAGGCGCTGCTCGAGACCTACCCCGAGCACATGGCGGACCTCTCGCTGCTGCCGCTGGCAATGCGCATGGGCGGCCCCCGCGAGGCGCTGTGGCACGCGATCATCCGCAAGAACTTCGGCTGCACCCACCTGATCGTGGGTCGCGACCACGCGGGTCCCGGCAGTGACTCGAGCGGCACGCCGTTCTACGGGCCCTACGACGCCCAGGAACTGCTGCGAGCGTACACCGAGGAGCTGGGCATCGAGATGGTGCCGTTCCGGCTGATGGTGTACCTGCCCGGTGAGCAGCGGTACGCGCCGATCGACGAGGTGCCCGAGGGCACTGAGACCGCGTCGATCTCGGGCACGCAGCTGCGCGAGATGCTGCAGACCGGCGAGGCGATCCCCGAGTGGTTCACGTTCCCCGGCGTCGCCGAGGAGCTGCGCCGGACGCACCCGCCGCGGGACAAGCAGGGCTTCACCGTCTTCTTCACAGGGCTGTCGGGGTCGGGCAAGTCGACGATCGCCAACGTGCTGCAGAGCAAGCTGCTGGAGATCGGTGGCCGCTCGATCACGTTCCTCGATGGCGACCTGGTGCGCAAGCACCTGTCGTCCGAGCTCGGCTTCTCCAAGGACCACCGCAACCTGAACATCCGCCGCATCGGCTACGTGGCGTCCGAGGCCACCAAGCACGGCGGCGTCGCGGTGTGCGCCCCGATCGCGCCCTACGCCCAGACGCGCCAGGACGTCCGTGACATGGTCGAGGCCGGTGGCGGCTTCATCCTCGTGTACGTCGCGACCCCGCTCGAGGTCTGCGAGCAGCGCGACCGCAAGGGCCTGTACGCGAAGGCGCGCGAGGGGATCATCAAGGAGTTCACCGGCATCTCCGACCCGTACGAGGAGCCGACGGACGCCGAACTGGTCATCGACACCACGACCTGTTCGGCCGAGGAGGCCGCGGCCGAGATCATCGGGTACCTGCGGGCCGAGGGTTACCTGGTCGGAGGCTGACCGGATCCCGTACCGGGTGTGGGCGCCGTGGGTCGTGATCGACCAGCGGCGCCGCTGCTCGGGGCGACGACCGTCAGTCGTCCTGCTGGCCGGCGCGCCGGCGGTCTCAGGAAAGCTGCTGCACGGCGTCCGCGAACTGACCGGCGGTCGCGTCGTCGAAGCCGACGAGGACGACATCGCGGACGCAGCGCGTGCCCTCGGCCAGCCAGGTGGCGCACGCGTTGGCGATCACCGCGGTCGCCTCGGCCGGTGGATAGCCGAAGATCCCGGCCGAGATCGCTGGCAGCGCGACGCTGGTCGCGCCGTGACCGTCGGCGGCGTCGAGGGCCGCGCGCACCGCTGCGGTGAGCAGTCCCGCGTTGTCCTGGTCGGGCCGGTGACGCGGACCGACGACGTGCACGAGCGAACCCGCCCGCAGCTGCCCGGCCGTCGTGAGCGCCGCCGTGCCCGGCTCCAGAGGACCGTGCCGGCGCACCCATGCGTCCGACTCCTGCTGGACCTGCGGCCCGCCCGCGCGCGACAGCGCCGCCGCGACGCCACCACCGTGCGCCAGGTGTTCGTTGGCGGCGTTGACGACGGCGTCCACTGGCAGCGACGTGATGTCGCCACGGACCACGCGCAGCACGCCCTCCCCGATCTCCCGCCGCTCGCGCTCGTCGTCCGTCACCATCGACCACCTCGCCGTGTCATGCTCGCCGGAGCGTCACACCGACCGCGCCGTCTGCCCGGATCGGCCCGTCGCATGTCTACCCTGTCAGTCAGCGGCAATGCTGGATCGCGGGAAGGGCCCCCCGTAGTGGCGACCACCGGACACGACACCGTCCTCGTCATCGACCTCGGCGCGCAGTACGCCAACGTCATCGCGCGCCGCGTGCGGGAGCGGCACGTCTACTCCGAGATCGTGCCGCACGACATCTCCGCGGCGGAGCTCACCGCCCGCGCGCCATCGGGCGTCATCCTGTCCGGGGGGCCCGCGTCGGTCTACGCCGACAACGCGCTGCGCGTGGATCCGGGCCTGTTCACCGCGGGCATCCCCGTCCTGGGCATCTGCTACGGCCACCAGTTGCTCGCGCAGGCGCTCGGCGGCGAGGTGACGCGCACGGGTCGCGGGGAGTACGGGCGGACGGCGCTGCGCGCCGACCCCGACAGCGTCCTGCTGGCCGGTCAGCCCGCTGCGCAGACGGTCTGGATGAGCCACGGTGACGCCGTCACCCGCGCGCCCGACGGGTTCCGCGTGATCGCGCACACCGACGACACACCGGTCGCGGCGATCGAGGATCCGCACCGCGGCCTGTACGGCGTGCAGTACCACCCCGAGGTGAGCCACACGCCGTTGGGCGGCGTGGTGCTCGACACGTTCCTCGCGCGCACCGGCGCACGCCGCACGTGGACCGCGCACTCGGTGATCGCCGAGCAGGTCGAGGCCATCCGTGCGCAGGTCGGCGGCGCCAGGCTCGTGTGCGGGCTGTCGGGCGGTGTCGACTCGGCGGTGGCGGCGGCGATCGTCGCCGACGCGGTGGGCGATCAGCTGACATGCGTGTTCGTCGATCACGGGTTGCTGCGCCACGACGAGCGCCGCCTGGTCGAGGAGGCGTTCGGCGCCTACAGCGACAGCCGGCTGGTGGTCGTCAAGGCGGCGGACCGGTTCCTCGAGCGGCTCGCCGGCGTGACCGACCCGGAGGCAAAGCGCAAGCGGATCGGCGCCGAGTTCGTCCGCGTGTTCGAGGAGGCCGCCCGCGACCACGCCGGCGACGCCCGGTTCCTGGTCCAGGGAACGCTCTACCCGGACGTCATCGAGTCCGGCGCCGGCTCGGCTGCCACGATCAAGAGCCACCACAACGTCGGTGGGCTCCCCGACGACATGGCGTTCGAGCTGGTCGAGCCGCTGCGCTGGCTGTTCAAGGACGAGGTGCGCCGCGTCGGCGGGGAGTTGGGTCTGCCACCGGAGATCGTGTGGCGGCAACCGTTCCCCGGGCCCGGACTGGCGGTGCGCATCATCGGGGAGGTCACGGCGGAGCGACTCGCGATCGTACGCGCCGCGGACCATGTGGTGCTCGACGAACTGCGCCGGGCCGGACTCGACCGGGCCGCCACCGGCCGGGCGGGTGACCATTCCGACACCGATGCGCCGGACCACGTGTGGCAGTCGTTCGCGGTCCTGCCCGACGTCCGGGCCGTCGGCGTGCAGGGCGACGAGCGCACGTACGGCTACCCGATCATCGTCCGGGCGGTCACCAGCGAGGACGCCATGACGGCCGACTTCGCGCGGCTCGACTGGGACGTGCTCGAGCGGATCGCGAACCGCATCGTGGGCGAGGTCGATGGCGTCAACCGTGTGGCATACGACATCACCTCCAAGCCACCTGGCACAATTGAATGGGAATGACAGTGTGAGCACGCGGCGGTTGGCAAGGATGCGCTCGGCGCGGGATCGTGCGATCACCCCGGACCCGGTGTTCGTGTCGCCGCAGTACGGCAAAGCCGGAGCGTGGCGCGGACGATCCCGCGTCATGCTGCTGGTGGCGGCCGTCTGCCTGCTCGCGGGCGTGGTCCTCGGCGCCGCTCCCGCGGCGGACGCGCAGAGCCGGTCACAGACCTACGACGAGGTCGACATCGACGCGCAGCTGCGCTCGGATGGGTCGCTGCGCGTCGTGGAGCGCCGCACGATCGACTACCGCGGGTCGTGGAACGGCGAGCTGTACCAGCTGCCCCTGCGCGACGGGCAGCAGGTCACGCTCAACGCGATCCGCGACGACCGTGGCACCACGTACCGGGCCGGCTCGTGCTCGCCGGACGGGGCCCGTGAGCCCGGAGCCTACGAGCTGCTCGGCGACGAGGATCAGTTCGAGGTCGCGTGGTGCTGGCAGCCGCCACCGGTCGACGAGGTCCGCACCGTCACGCTCGACTACACGGTCACGAATGCGGGCGAGCGGCACGCCGACTCGTCCGAGCTGTTCTGGAAGTGGGTCGGAGAGGGCTGGGATGCGCCGACGGCGCGCCTCGTCGCCGACGTCGAGCTGCCCACGTCGCAGGACCTGCAGTTCTGGGCCCACGGACCACTGACCGGCACGGTCGAGGAGACCGAGCCCGGGGTCGTGCGCACCGCCGTCGAGCAGTTGCCGGCCAACACCTTCGTCGAGCTGCGGGTGCTGATGCCGCAGGACGCGCTGGCCGACGCGCCCAACGACGGCCGTGCGGTGCGCGAGGAGATCCTCGCCGAGGAGGGCTGTCTCGCACGACAGGCCAACGCCGAGCGGGCACGCGCGCGTGGCGAGGAGCCGACCGACGACTGCGATCCCGACGCCGGGTTGAAGCTGGCCCTGACCGGGGCCGTCGGGCTGCTGCTCGTCGGTGGTGGTGCCGGATGGTGGCAGCTGTTCCGCACCCACGGGCGCGAGTACGCGCTGCCGCCTGAGCTCGCCGACCTCGAGTACGAGCACGACCTCCCGAGCGACCACACGCCGGCGCACGTCGACTACCTGCTGCGCTGGGGCTCGGTCGGCGAGACGGCACTGACCGCCACGGTGCTGGACCTGGCCCGTCGCGGGCACGTCCGGCTGCGGCGCGAGATGGTCACGACCAGCCGCACGCTGCGGCCCGACGTCGAGGAGTCCGTGACCTACTTCGAGCGCCGCTCGGAGCCCGAGCGCTCATGGGAGCAGGAGGTCATGGAGCTGCTGTTCGACCGCGCCGCGCGCGGCGGGCGGACGGTCAGCGACACGCAGCTCAAGTCGTGGGTCAACGACCACCGGCAGGACGCCTACTCCTGGTGGCAACGGTGGACGTCGATGGTCGCGGCAGACACAGCCGGGCAGCGTTGGATCGAGTCGCACGGGTGGGTCGGCGCATCGATCGCGCTGGGGCTGGCCATGATCGCGGCGGGGATCGCAGCGGCGCTGTACGGCGCGAACCTCGTGGTGGTCGGCCTGACGGTCGCCTCCGGGATCGGCGCGGTCGCGGCGAGCCCGTTGATGCGCCGGCGCACACCCGAGGGGCGGGTCCTCGAGCACCGGTGGCGGCGGTTCGGCGCCTACCTCACGGACTACAGCCTGATCCCCGAGCGCGGACCGGAGTACCTGGCGCTGTGGGGGCACTGGCTCGTCTATGCGGTGCCGTTGGGCGTCGCCGAGACCGTCGCCCGCAACCTCGAGACCAAGCTGTCGGAGGCGGAGCTCGAACAGGTCGGTGGCGGCTGGTACCCGATGATGTACTACCACGGCCACCTGTACGGCGGGTTCGACAGCGGGCTGTCCTCGGTCGCCGCGGCGATCCCGACCAGCGCGATCGCCTCGTCGCCGCAGTCGTCGTCGGCGGGCGGCGGTGGTGGGTTCTCCGGTGGGGGCGGCGGAGGTGGTGGAGGCTCCGGTGGCGGCGGGTTCTGACCGGGGATGTGCCACGCGGTCGGCGCGCGTGTCAAGGCGCGTCACCGGGGATACCGTCGCCGGTCGTCACGATCACCCCGGAGGTCCGAGGTCCGCCTGCGTCGCGTTGACCCATCCGTCCCCGGCATCACCCGCCGGGGACGCGGTCGTGGCTTCGAGTACTTCTGGCCGTCCGGCGAGAAGGTCACCGATCCGGACGTGATCGACCGGCTGCGGGACCTGGCGATCCCGCCGGCGTGGCGCGACGTGTGGATCTGTCCCCACGCCAACGGTCACCTGCAGGCGGTCGGCGTCGACGACGCCGGGCGGCGTCAGTACCTGTACCACCCCCGATGGCGTCAGCAGCGCGACCGCATCAAGTACGACCACATGCTCGACTTCGCGCGTCGCCTGCCGGATCTGCGCGGGTACTGCGTCGAGGTGCTCGACGGTCGGGACGGTCTCGATCGCGAGCGCATCCTCGCATGCGCGGTGCGCCTGCTCGACCACGGGTTCTTCCGCATCGGCACCGAACGCGCCGTCGACGAGGACGACGCGGTCGGACTGACGACGATGCACAAGGATCACGTCGCGATCCGCGGGGGCGACACGGTCGAGTTCGACTACCCGGCGAAGGGCAGCAAGCGCCGCGTGACGTCGCTGGCCGACCCGTCGGTCGTCGAGGTCGTGGGCCGCCTGCGTCGCCGACGGTCCGGCGGGTCCGAACTGCTCGCCTACCGCGACGGCGACCGCTGGATCGACGTCACCGCGGCCGACGTGAACGAGTTGATCAAGCAGCACTGCGGCGAGGGGGCGTCCGCCAAGGACTTCCGGACGTGGAACGCGACGGTCATGGCCGCCGTCGCCCTGGCGGTCAGTGGCCCGGTCGAGGCGGCGACGCGCAGGAAGCGTGCGACGGCGCGTGCTGTCCGCGAGGTCGCGCACTACCTGGGCAACACGCCCGCCGTGGCACGTGCCTCCTACATCGACCCCCGCCTGTTCGACCGCTTCGACAGCGGCTGGGTGATCGACGTCGCGCACATCGCCGAGGACCACGCCGGGTTCGGCATGCCCGCCTACCAGGGCGAACTGGAGCGCGCGGTGCTCGACCTGCTCGACGACCGGACCGACGCCGCGGGCGTCGTCCGGGACGTCGCGCTCATCACCGGGCTGGCCGGCGAGGAGCGCGACGCGAGCTAGTCGGTGCTGCCGTTCGCGGCGTCCGCGTTGAGGCGCCGCAGCCAGTTGCGCTCGTCGTTGGACAGGACGCCCGCGTAGGCCTCCTCGACGGCGAGCGCAGACACGACGTTGCTCGGCAGCACGGCCCAGCCGGCCAGTGCCGCCTCGGTGCGCCGCAGCACCTGCTCGGCGGTGGCATCCCAGGGCGCCGCGACCGACGCGCCGGCGCGCAGCGTCTGCCGGTACGACTCGATGTCGCTGCGGATGATCAACGCGATGATCGCGACCTGTTCGTGCTGGGCGCGGATCTTGCTCAGGGTCTCGAGATCCTGCGGCGAGCGCACGGTCAGGACGACAGCCTCCAGCCCACTGGGCGGATCGCTGTCGATCTGCTCATCGGGGTGCTCCCATTCCTCGACATCGTGACCCGCCTCGCGCAGCACCAGCGCGAGGCCGCGACGGTAGATCGGGACCGGATCGGCAACGGCGATCATCTAGCTACCTCCCGCGGGATCACCGCGCTCGACGCGGTGCGTACGTGAACCGTGCGTCAACAGTGTCGACGTACGCACACCGCAACGCAGCCTGATCTTTCGGACACGTTGAGTACACATTGAGGCTGTGAAGCGCCGTGCCTGACCTGCGCCATCCGGCGTCCGTGGGCAGTGCGCCCCGCTGTGGACCGTCGCACGGTGGATCATGGGCGCGCCCTACACTCGCTGGAGCCCATGACTTCCACGCCACCTCTGTATGTCGACCCGTCCGCCGAGTTCGTCGAGGGGTTGAACCCGGCACAGCGTGACGCCGTCCTGCACGCCGGTGGACCCCTGCTGGTGATCGCCGGTGCCGGATCGGGCAAGACCCGCGTGCTCACGCACCGGATCGCGCACCTCATCCGCGACCGTGGCGTCAACCCGTACGGGATCCTGGCGATCACGTTCACCAACAAGGCCGCGTCGGAGATGCAGCAGCGGGTGGCCGGGCTGGTCGGTGACCGCGTCGTCGGCATCACGCGCGACGCGGACGGCAAGGTCCGTCGCCGACGGTGGGGTGGCATGTGGGTGTCCACGTTCCACGCCGCATGTGCCCGCCTGCTCCGCACCGAGATCCCGCGGCTGGGCTACGAATCGTCGTTCACGATCTACGACACCGACGACTCCCGGCGCCTGCTCGCCCAGTGCATCGACGAGCTCGGGCTCGACCCCAAGCGGGTCACGCCGCGCGCGGCGGGCGCCATGATCTCGAAGGCCAAGAACGAGCTCATCGACTTCGAGACCTACGCGCAGCAGGCGCAGGACTGGTACGCGCAGCAGGTGGCGCAGGTCTACCGGCTCTACCAGGACCGCCTGCAGCGGGCCAGCGCGCTGGACTTCGACGACCTGCTGACCAAGACCGTCGAGCTGCTACAGCTGTTCGACGATGTGCTCGCCCGCTACCAGGCGCAGTTCCCCCACGTCCTGGTCGACGAGTGGCAGGACACCAACCACGCGCAGTACGTGCTGGTGCAGATGCTGGCGTCCGAGCACCGCAACCTGGCGGTCGTTGGCGACGCGGATCAGTCGATCTACCGCTTTCGCGGCGCGGACATCCGCAACATCCTCGACTTCGAGCGCGACTTCCCCGACGCGACGCGCATCACCCTGGAGCGCAACTACCGCTCGACGCAGACCATCCTGGACGCCGCGAACGCGGTGATCGCCCACAACACGCAGCGGCTGGACAAGAAGCTGTGGACCGACGTGGGCCAGGGCGAGCAGGTCGTCCGCTACACCGCGGAGAACGCCCACGACGAGGCGGCGTTCGTCGCTGAGGAGGTCGACCGCCTGGTCGACGGGCACGGCTACGAGCCGGGCGACTGCGCGGTGTTCTACCGGACCAACGCGCAGTCGCGTGTGCTCGAGGAGGTGCTGATCCGCACCGGCACGCCGTACCAGGTGATCGGCGGCACACGGTTCTACGAGCGCCGCGAGATCAAGGACATGCTCGCGTACCTGCAGCTGCTCGTGAACCCCGCCGACGACGTCGCGGCGCGCCGCGTCGTGAACGTGCCGCGCCGCGCGATCGGGGCGAAGACCGAACAGGTGCTGTCCGACGTCGCGCTGCGTGAGCGCATCACGTTCGTCGACGCGTGCCGCCGCGCCGTCGAGCACCCGCAGCTCGGGCCCCGGGCGGTGAAGGCGGTCGGCGAGTTCGTCGCCGTGCTCGACACCCTCGGGACCGCGGTCGACCAGCAGCCGCTGCCCGAGCTCGTCGAGCTGGCGTGGACCGCCACCGGGTACGTGTCGGAGCTGGAGGCCCAGCGCACGATCGAGGCGCAGGGTCGCATCGAGAACGTCAAGGAGCTGCGCAGCGTCGCGGAGGACTTCGTGTCGCTGCAGCCCGACGCGACGCTCGCCGAGTTCCTCGAGCGCATCGCGTTGGTCACCGAGGCCGACGCGCTCGACGACGGCGAGGAGCAGTCCCGGCTGGTGCTGATGACGATGCACAACGCCAAGGGCCTCGAGTACCCCGTGGTGTTCGTCATCGGCATGGAGGACTCGGTGTTCCCGCACCACCGGGCGCTGTCGGATCCCGACGAGCTCGAGGAGGAGCGCCGGCTGTGCTACGTGGCGTTCACCAGGGCCCGTGAGCGGCTGTACACGACCAGCGCGTGGAGCCGCACGCTGTTCGGGGCCACCAACGCCAACCCACCGTCGCGCTTCCTCAAAGAGCTCCCGTCCGACCTCGTCGACATCCGGCGTGACCAGGGCGGGCCGAGCCGCCGGGTCGTGCAGCGGGAGCAGGACGAGGACGACGGCGACGAGTTCGCCGTCGGCATGCGGGTGATGCACCCGCGCTTCGGCGAGGGCCGCATCCTGGAGCTGTCGGGGATGCCGGGCAGCCAGGAGGCGATGATCGCCTTCGACGAGTCGGGCACCAAGCGCCTGGTGCTGACCTACGCCCCGCTCATCCGCGTCTGACTAGGACGGGGCGGCTGCGCGGGCTCGCCGCCGATGCTCTGTACGCGGCCGTGTTCCATGGGCCGTTCCTGACGCCGACGGTGGTGCGGGCGGTGGCGACGGGCGGCCGCGTCCGCGAGAATCAGACGGCGGTCGGCTCCTCGAGCCGCGCGAGCAGATCGCCCAGCACCGAGCGCGACAGCAGCAGCGACAGGTGCCCGATGTCGCGGATCCGCACGTTCGTCGCGTCGAGCCCGGGGGTCGTCAGCTTGGCGCTGACCGCCGGGGTCACCATGAAGTCCAGATCGCTGTAGTACGAGATCCAGCGTGCGAGTCCCGGCCGCGCCGAGCGTTCCAGCGCCGTGAGGTACGCCGAGCCCGGTCGGCACTGCTCGACCGCCCGGCCGAACCCGAGCCACGCGTTGTAGGTCCCACGGTGCGGCGTGCCCATCGTGACGACGGTGTCGACGAACCGGTGACCGCCGAGTTCCTGCACGTACTGCCGTGCCACCAGACCACCCATCGAATGGCCGACCAGTACACACGTGCCGGCGCTGGCGTGGTCCACCGCACCCTCGACGACGGCAGCGAGGTGCCGCGCGACCTGGTTGAGGTCGCTGCTCACCGACGGGTACTCGAACGTGTGGACCGGACCCAGCCCGGCTCGGCGCAGGGCACGCTGCATCAACAGGAACGCGCTGCGGTTGTGCACCCAGCCGTGGACCAGGATGACCGGGCGGCGGGGGACCGACGCCTCCGGCACGTCGTGACGGAACGGTAGCGGCGGCACGAGACCGAGCGGGTACGTCGTGGCGTGCACCGACGTGAGCAGCATCTCGCGCATGAGGCCCATGTACGACCGGGGGCGGACCAAGCTGCGCAACGCGGCGCTCGCCTGTCGCTGCAGCGCTGTCGCGAGGGACGTGCTGATGGGGGCGGCTGGTCCGGGCGGTCCGGACGCGGGTGTGTCCTCGGTTGTCTCAGGCTCGCTCGTCACCGGCGCCTCGCAGCTGGTGTGCGCCCCCCTCGTTGCTCAATGGTCGCACGCCGGACCGTTTCCGCCAATGGTGGGTGACGCCTTTGCCGAGGTGGTTGTCATTTCACCGCAATCTTCGCGTGGTTCGGCAACCACCTCGTGCTTCGCCCGCCCACCTCGTGCTCGTCCGCCCACCTCGTGCTCCATCCGCCTACCCCGTGCTACGCCCACTCACCTCGTGATGCGTGTCGGCAGGTGGTTGTCCTTCGGCGGGGTGGTTGTCCTTCGTCGGGGTGGTGGGCGTCAGAGCGCGGGCAGGCCGGTGCCGGCGTCAGAGCGCAGGCAGACCGTGACGGCGTCAGAGTGCGGGACAGGTGAGCGGCTCGTCCCTGGGGGTCGGGGCGAGGCGCGTCCCGTCCGCCTCGGCGTCGACGTAGAGGACGCCGTCGTGGACGCGGGCGGGCAGCCGCGCCAGCGAGTCGCCGGTGCCGGCGATCAGCCGGCCGTCGGGCAGCCAGACTCTCTCGCCGTCGACCATGACGCGCTTCCGCGTCGCACACCACGTCGCGTCGGCGGCCGGTGCGGCGAACACGCGGACATCGCCGGCGGCGCGGAGCACGAGCACGTCGCGCCCGTCGTCCAGCGACAGCTCACCGGCTCCGCGCGCGTCGATGTCCGACAACGCCCCTACCGCCTCGAACGGGGCGCCCGGTGGCCCCGACCGTGACAGGAGCAGCAGGACGCCCGCGAGCAGGACCAGGACCCCGGCGACGACCGCGGCGACGGCCCACTGCAGGCCCATCGGCTCGCGCAGGATGATCTTGCGCGCACGTTTGGCGGCCCGCGGTGGCAGGTGGCCACGCGGGCCGTACTCGGGTTGCTCGCCGGTCACGGCGCGGTCATCCGGGGGCATGCAACGCCCAGGCTATGCCGGTCGCGTGGCCGTTTGGCCCCCGCGGGCGCCGGCTATCCTCCACGTCGGCCGGCCGTACCGGGCGCGTCGGCCGATGTCGGTCGGAAAGGACGTCGCGTGGCGGTCCGGGTGCTGGTCGCCAAACCAGGCCTCGACGGTCACGACCGCGGGGCCAAGGTGGTCGCGCGTGCACTGCGCGACGGTGGGTTCGAGGTCGTGTACACCGGCCTGCACCAGACACCGGAGCAGATCGTCGAGGCCGCGCTGCAGGAGGACGTGCAGATCATCGGCCTGTCCATCCACTCCGGTGCCCACATGACACTGTTCCCGCGCGTGGTCGAACTGCTCGAGCAACGCGATGCCGGCGACATCGTGGTGTTCGGCGGTGGCATCATCCCCGCGGACGACATCGCCGAGCTCAAGCGGCGCGGTGTCGCCGAGATCTTCACACCAGGCTCACGCACCGACGAGATCATCGCGTGGGTCCGCGAGCACGTCGACGACCCCGCCGACGTCAGGTGACACCGCTGCACGGTTCGCGCGGCGTCAGCCTGCGCATGATGGCGACGGGTGGGTGCCGCCACGGGCGCGACCGGTCACGCAACGCCAAAGGACATCACTGTGAACCTGATGGAGTACCAGGGCAAGGAGCTGTTCCGCTCGCTCGGCATCCCGACGACGCCCCGGGGCGAGCTGGCGCGCACGCCGGAGGAGGCGCGCGGACACGCTGAGCGCTTCGGCGTCCCGGTCATGGTCAAGGCGCAGGTGCTCACGGGCGGGCGCGGCAAGGCGGGTGGTGTCAAGTACTGCGCGGACGCCGACGAGGCGCAGGAGCAGGCCGAGCAGATCCTGGGCCTCGACATCTCCGGCCACACTGTCGAGAAGGTGCTGATCGAGCCCGCCAGCGACATCGCCGAGGAGTACTACCTCTCGCTGCTCCACGACCGGTCCAGCAAGGGGTACAAGGTCATCGCCAGCGTCGAGGGCGGCGTCGAGATCGAAGAGGTCAACCGCACCCGGCCCGAGAAGGTCCTCAAGGAGGACATCGACCCGACGGTCGGCATCGACCGCGAACGGGCGATCGGCATCCTGACGCAGGCGGGATTTCCCGACGACGTCATCGCACCCGCCGCCGACCTGCTCGTTGCGCTGTACGAGGGGTTCGTGGCGTCGGATGCGACGCTGTTCGAGGTCAACCCACTGGTGAAGACGGCCGACGGCCGCGTCATCGCGCTGGACTCCAAGGTGTCGATCGATGGCAACGCCCTGTTCCGCCACGAGGGCCTCGCAGTGCAGTCGGAAGACACCACGGACGACCCGCTGGAGGCCAGGGCCAAGGAACAGGACCTGCAGTACGTGAAGCTCGATGGGGACGTGGGCGTGCTCGGCAACGGCGCGGGACTGGTGATGGCCACCCTCGACGTGGTCAACCAGGCCGGCGGTCAGCCCGCCAACTTCCTCGACGTGGGGGGTGGTGCCGACGCCGAGAAGATGACCCAGTCGCTGTCGCTGGTGCTGTCGGACGAGCAGGTGCGCAGCGTGCTGGTCAACATCTTCGGGGGGATCACGCGGTGCGACGAGGTCGCGAACGGCATCCTCGCCGCGCTCGACAGCCTCGGCGACGTGCCCCAGAAGCTCGTCGTACGTCTCGACGGCACGAACGCCGAGGAGGGACGCGCCATCCTCGACGACGCCGACCACCCCGGCATCGTGACGGCCGACACCATGGTCGCCGGTGCCGAGAAGGCCGTCCAGCTCGCCGCGCAGACGTGACGCCCGACCCGGCCCCGGGCAGCGCGAGCGGCTGGACACCAGAAGGAGCAACCAGGTGAGCATCCTGATCGACGAGAACACACGGGTGCTGGTGCAGGGCATCGGCAACCAGGGCACCTTCCATGCGCGGCGCAACGCCGAGTACGGCACGAAGATCGTGGCGGGCGTGCACCCCAAGCGTGGCGGCGAGACCTGGGAGGAACTGGACCGCCCCATCTACGGCAGCGCGACCGAGGCCGTCGAGCACGAGGACATCAACACGTCGATGATCCTGGTGCCGGCCCCGTTCGCGAAAGACGCGATCATGGAGGCCTACGAGGCGGGCATCGAGCTGATCGTGTGCCTGACCGAGGGGATCCCGGTCCACGACATGGCGCGGGTCTACAACACGTTCTACCCGCGCGCGGCGGACGGCTCGTTCGCCAAGGAGGGCCGCCCCGTCCTCATCGGTCCGAACTGTCCGGGCCTGATCTCCCCGGGCAAGGCCAACGTCGGGTTCATCCCGGAGTCGAGCACGCGTCCCGGCAAGGTGGGCCTGGTCAGCCGCTCGGGCACCTTGACCTACCAGCTCATGCACGAGCTCAACGCCGCCGGCATCGGGATCTCGACGTGTGTGGGCATCGGCGGCGACCCGATCATCGGGTCGGACTTCATGGACATCATCCCCCGGTTCGCAGACGACCCCGACACCGAGGCGATCGTGTTCGTCGGCGAGATCGGCGGCACCGAGGAGCAGCGCGTCGGCCGCTGGATCCACGAGCACATCCCCGACACGCCGGTCGCGGCCTATGTCGCGGGGTTCACCGCACCGCCCGGCAAGCAGATGGGGCACGCGGGGGCCATCGTCAAGGAGGGCGGTGACGGCGGTGAGACGGCCGCCGACAAGAAGGAGGCGCTGACCGACCTCGGCATCGACGTCGGGATGAACCCCAGCGAGACCGCCCAGCTGATGATCGCCCGCCTCCGGTAACGGCAACGCGGGCACCACCGGCCCGGGCTGTCGTGGTCGATCGACCCGATCGCAGAGAATCTGGTTGTAACAGGCCCATGTTCTGCGATGATGGTTGCGGTCGGGAGCCAGTGCTGCGGAATGTCCCGTTACCGCTGCTCCAACAGCGCCTAGAGGACACGCGGGATGTCGCATCCGGAGTCGACCGCTGACCGCTGGCACGAGCGGCCTGGTCTGGCACGTGCGTACCGGACGTATGCCGTGGTGGGCCCTCTTGTCGCCCTCCTCGGCGTCACGGTCCTGGCGGCGCTGGTCGTCCCGGAGGTGGACGGTCCGCTGGCGGCGGCCGGACGGTGGGTGCTGATCGCGGGGCTCGCGCTCGGAGGCGCTCTGCTGACGGAGCGCGCGCTGCGTCGACTGCTGTCCGTCGCCGCGCTGCTCGACCTGGACCTCGGGTTCCCCCGGGCGACACCGACGCGCATGCGCATCGCCTCGCTGGCGTCGTTGCGGGGTGGCGAGGACGAACTGCGGATGTTGCTGCCCGGCCTGGCCAAGGGCGATCTCGACGCGGCCGCCGAGCACGCGATGATCGCGTACGCCGCACAGATGCGTCAGGGTGGACCTGGCAGGTCACACGTCGGCCGCGTACGAGCGGTCGCTACGCTGCTGGCGCATCAGATGCACCTGTCGGAAGCGGCGCGTGACCGCCTGCAGTGGGCGCTGATCCTGCGCGAGGTGGGGACGCCACCCGATGACCGCTCGCATCCGCAGCAGCCGCTCGTCGCTTGGCTCGGCGAGTGGCGCGCGCTGCTGCGCGGTCCGTTCGTCGGCGCGGCGACGTCGGCCAGCAACCCGTCCGTCGCGATCGGCGCCCAGGCCGCGGCCGTCGCCGACGCCTACGTCGTCGTGACGGCGGCACATCCGTACGAGCGCTCGCTCGCAGGCGGCAGCCGGCTGCCGTTCGAGGCGCTCGCAGCCCACCAGTTGTCGCCGGCGGTCACGCACGCCCTCGAGCGGTTGTCGGTGTCCGACCGCCGCCGGGCGGCCGGACACATCTCGGGCCTGCCGTCGCGGTTCGCGCAGCATGCGCCGACACCGCAGCCGGTCTTCGCGCTGGCGGCGGTGCTCGCCGTGCTGGCGCTGACGATCGGCGGGATCGACGCCGCTCCGACGACCGGCTTGCCCGCACCGGCGCTGGCCACGCTGGCCGAGGTCGGAGCGGCTGCGGACGGGTCCTCAGTGGTGCGGTCCATGCTCGCGTTCCCGCTGGACACCCCGGCGGCCGAGGCCATCGCCGAGATCCTGCCGGACGAAGGAGCCGACGACGAGGACAGCCGCATGCGCCCCGCCGGGAACGGGGATCCGCGCACGGGCAACACCGACCGCCGCCTCGACGCCATGGCCATCGCCATGGTCCAGACGCCTCGACAGGCGGCCGCCTACGATCCCGGCGAGCGCATGAACGGGCCGGTGTACACGGGCTTCACCGGTGTGCCGGCCACCGCCGTGGCCGTGTCGGGCGGGTCGACGACCTCGACCGGGTCGGGATCCGGGACGACGTCGGGATCGAAGTCGACCTCGGGATCGAAGACGACGTCATCGGGTTCCGGCACGACGTCCGGTACGAAGTCCGGCGGCACGACGTCCAGTCCGTCGCCGTCGTCGACACCGACCTCGTCGAGTCCGTCGCCGTCGTCGACACCGACCGCGTCGAGCCCGGAGCCGGAACCAGCCCCGGAGCCCGAACCCGAACCGGAGCCGGAACCTGCGCCGGAGCCGGAACCTGCGCCGGAGCCGGAGCCGGAGCCTGCGCCGGAGCCTGACCCGCCGGCAGCCGAGCCCGGCCCGACGCCGTAGGATCCGACGCGCCAACCGTTCCTCGATCCAGGAGCCAGTGCCGGCGTGCGCGCCACGCGACTTGTCGTCCTCGCCAGCGGTTCCGGCACGAACCTGCAGGCACTGCTCGACGCCGACGACCTCGGCCACGCCATCGTCGGGGTGGTGTCGGACCGGCCGACGGCGACCGCCCTGGAGCGTGCGCGGCGGCATGGTGTGGTGGTCCACGCCGTGCCGATGCGTGCTGACCGGACCGCCTGGGAGCAGGACCTGATCACCCGCGTCGACGGCCTGTCACCCGACCTCGTCGTGCTGGCGGGGTTCATGCGCGTGCTCTCCGGTGACTTCGTCCACCGCTGGCCGACGATCAACGTCCACCCGTCGCTGCTGCCGGCGTTCCCGGGCGCGCACGCGGTCGACGACGCGCTGGCGTGGGGCGTGAAGATCTCGGGCGTCACGGTCCACTTCGTCGACGAACTGGTCGACCACGGGCCGATCATCGCCCAGGAGGCAGTACCTGTGGAACCGGACGACACCGCTGACACGCTGCACGCCCGCATGCAGCGTGTCGAGCACCGCCTGCTGCCCGAGGTGGTGCGGGCATGGTGCGCGGGACGCATCCACCGTGACGGCAGACATGTCAGGATCCGCCAATGACCACGACCGGAACGCTCCGCCCTTCGCGAGCCCTCATCAGCGTCTATGACAAGACGGGACTCGTCGACCTGGCACGCGCGCTGGACGCCGCGGGCGTCGAACTCGTGTCGACCGGGTCCACCGCCGCGGCCATCGCCGGAGCGGAGGTGCCTGTGACGCCCGTCAGCGAACTGACCGGGTTCCCGGAGATCCTCGGTGGACGTGTCAAGACCCTGCACCCCGCGGTGCACGGCGGGATCCTCGCCGACCGCGGCGAGGCGGAGCACGTGGCGACCCTGGACGAGCACGGGATCGCGCCGATCGACCTGGTCGTGTCGAACCTGTACCCGTTCGAGCGGACGGTCGCCGATCCGGCCGTGACCGAGGCGGCCGCGGTCGAGATGATCGACATCGGCGGACCGACGATGGTGCGTGCGGCGGCCAAGAACCACACCCACGTGGCGATCGTCGTCGACCCGTCCGACTACGTCGCGCTCGCCGAGCAGGTCGCCGGCGATGGGATCGATGCCGCGACCCGACGGCGGCTCGCCGCCAAGGCCTTCACGCACACCGCGACCTACGACGCGGCCATCGTGTCCTGGTTCGCGGGGGACGATCCCATGCCGACGACGCGGATCGACGTGTGGCACAAGGTCGGCGATCTCCGTTACGGCGAGAACCCGCACCAACCTGCGGCGTTCTACCGGCCGTCCACACCGCGTGGCCTGTCCGCCGCGCCGCCGCTGCAGGGCAAGGCGCTCAGCTACACGAACCTGTTGGACGCCGACGCGGCGTGGCGCATGGCCACGGCGTTCGACGAACCCTGCGTGGCGATCATCAAGCACACCAATCCCACGGGCATCGCCGTGGCAGACAGCCTGGCGGCCGCCTATCCGCCGGCTCTCGCAGGTGATCCGACGAGCGCGTTCGGCGGGATCGTCGGCTGCAACCGCGAGGTCGACGCCGACACGGCCCGCCAGATCGTCGACGTCTTCACCGAGGTCGTCGTGGCGCCCGGATACGCCCCAGCGGCACGTGAGATCTTCGCGCAGCGCCGCAACCTGCGTCTGCTCGAGGTCACGGCTTCGGATGTGGACGTGGTCCAGGCGCAGACGGTCGTCGGTGGCCTGCTCGTCCAGCGGCCCGACGTGGGGGACGACGAGACCGCCGGGTGGAAGGTCGTCACACGTGCGACCCCGACCGACGAGCAGCGTGCGGCGCTGGCGTTCGCGTGGCAGGCCTGCCGGCACGTCAAGTCCAACGCGATCGTGCTCGCAGCGCAGCGTGCGATCGTCGGTGTCGGGGCGGGTCAGATGTCGCGAGTCGACAGCGTCGAGTTGGCCGTCCGCAAGGCGGGCGATCGCGCGACGGGTGCCGTGATGGCCAGCGACGCGTTCTTCCCGTTCCGCGACGGTCCCGACGCCGCGATCGCCGCCGGTGTCGCCGCGATCGTCCAGCCGGGCGGCTCGAAGCGGGACGCGGACACCATCGTTGCGTGTGACGAGGCTGGCATCCCGATGCTCGTGACCGGCCAGCGCCACTTCCGCCACTGACAGTCGAGCACGGACGGCAGATGGGCACCGGAGCGATCATCATCACAGGTGCGGCGTCGGGGATCGGGCGTCGTGCGGCGGTGCGGCTCGCCGCGTCGGGACGCCACGCGGTCGTCGTGACGCGCTCGGACGCGCGGGCGGAGGCCGTCGTGGCCGCCGGCACCGCTGCGGCTCGTGATGGCGGGCGCGTCACGAGCGTGTCGGCAGACCTCGCGGACCTCTCGGCCGTGCGCGGGGCGGTGGCGCGGATCGTGGACACCGTTGCCATCGATGCGGTGATCAGCAACGCGGCGGTGCTCGCGGTGGCCCGTCGGCAACGCCGGCTGACCGTGGACGGCATCGAGGAGATGTTCGCCGTCAACCACGTGGCGTCGTTCGTGCTGACGACCGGGCTGCTCGAGCACATGGGCGACGGCGCGCGTGTCGTCGTGGCCGGCTCGAAGGGGCTGCTGGCGATGCCGTGGCTGCGGCTGGATCCCGATGACCTCGACAGCCGCCGACGGTGGTCGTCGACCCGTGCGTACTACCGGTCGAAGCTCGCACAGCTGCTGTTCGTCGCCGAGCTACGGCGTCGCGGCGTCGCGGCGGTCGCGCTGCGCATCCCCAGCGTGCGCCTCGACGACGAGCGGCTCGCGGGCTACCCGCGGGCGATGCAGATCGCGTACCGGCCGAAGCAGCGGATGGCCGCCGATCCCGCCAGCGTGGCCGCGTGCTACGTGGAGCTGGCCACGGGTCCCGCACCGGCGGAGGGTCACGTCGACGAACGAGGTCGCGGCGTCGGCTGGCCGAATGGTGCCGACGACGCTGACGTGGCGGGCGGCCTGTGGGGCCGGACCGAGCGGATCGCGCAGCGGGTGGGATGAGCCGACCCGCTCAGCGGTCGGCACGCGCGGCAGCGTCCGCGCGACGACGGTCGGCCGTGTCTCCCGCGGTGGCGACCGCGATCCCGACGAGCACGAGGCCCACCCCACCGAGTTGGACGAGCGACGGCGCCTCGTCGAGCAGCACGATGCCCAGCAGCACGGCGCTGACCGGCTGCAGCAGCAGGAGCACTGACGTGACGATGGCGGGCAGTCGCGGCAGCGCGTACGAGATCAGCAGCCACCCGACCACCTGTGAGTTCAGCGCCAACAGAAGCAACCATCCGTGTTCGGGCCAACTCGGCACGAGGTCGAGGCCGCCCAGCGCGAGACCGGCCACGGCGGCGCCCAGCCCACCTGTCAGCGTCGCGTCGAACAGCACCCCCGCACGATGCCGGCGGTCGTTGTTGCCAGCCCGCAGCAGCAACAGGAAGGCCGCGTAGGCCGAGGCCGCCAGCAGGCCGAGCGCGCCGCCGAGTGCGGGGTCGTCGCCGTACGCGTCCGCGCCGACCACGCCCGAGATCAGCACGACGCCGAGCAGCATCACCGGGACCGCACCGATCGTCGCGCGCGACGGGCGCTCCCCGAGCACGAGCCAGGCGACGAGGCCGACGATCACGACCTGCACGTTGGCGAGCACGGTCGCCAGGCCGGCGCCGACGACGTCGATCGCGTAGTGCCATGCCACGAGGTCGACCGCGAACGCCGTCCCGGCGGCCAGCGACAACCGGCGCTGGGCGGCCGTCCGGGGTCCGGCAGCATGGGTCTCGCGACGTGCGAGCAGTGCCAGCACCGGCAGCGCGTAGACGCAGCGGAAGACCGCGGACGTCGACGGCGCGACCGTGGACAGCCGCACGAAGATCCCCGAGAACGCGATTGCGAACGCACCCAGGGCGCCCAACGCGATCGTCAGCCGCAGCGACCGGCCCGTGACGGGTCGCGGGTCGGGCCGCGGTTGGGGCGCATCGGCGGCGGACCGCTGTGACGACGGAGCGGGTCCGGCGCCGGCCGATGCCTGCCGCGCGCGGCGTGGGGTCACAGTGGATCCTCTCCAAACGGACGGGGGCACGATACGGTCACGGGGTGACCGTCGACCGCTCCATCGACCGCACCATGATCGCGCGCGAGGCTCCCGCCGCACGTCGTCTGCCGACGGTGCTCGGCATGCAGCTTCGACACCGCGTCGGCGTTGGCGGTGAGGGCGAGGTCTGGGCGGCGACAGCGCCCGACACCAGTCTCCGCGCCGTCAAGCTCATCAGGCCCGACGTCGTCGCCGAGCCCGTCGCGTTCACGCGGCGGGCACAGGCGCTCGCCCGCATCGACGACGCCGCGCTGGTGCGCGTTCTCAACGCGCGGGTGCTGGGTACCGGCGAGTGGGCCGGCTGGGGTGCGATGGTGATGGAGTTCATCGACGGCGAGCCGCTCGACGACGCCCACCTCGGCGCGGCCGCCTTCGCCGACCTCGAGCCTCTCGCGCTGGCGCTCGACCGACTGCACGACGGCGAGTGGTCGGACGGGGACGCCCTCGTGCACCGTGACGTCAAGCCGTCGAACCTCATCCGGGCCGGTGACGGCCGCATCGTGCTGGTCGACCCGTCGACGCTGCGCACGGTCGGGGGTGACATGACCTACGTCGGCACGCCGCTGTTCGTCGCGCCGGAGGTCCTGACCGGTCGGTTCGGGCCGCCTGCCGACGTGTACTCGTTCGCGGCGACCCTGCTGGCACTGCACTCGGGTGCGCGCGGCGACGCCCTCGCCGCGATGCTGGTCCAACCCGACGCGCTGGACGTGCCCGAACCGATGGTCGACGCGCTGTCGTCGGACCCCGGCGACCGGCCGTTGCGCTGTACGGACCTCGTGGACTCCACCCGCACGATCGTGGTGCGCGCCACGGCCGAGGCGACCCGCCCGGTGACGCGTGCCGCTGCACAGACGAGCCGCACGTGGTGGCGGCTGGGTCTGCTGAGTGCCGCCGTGCTGCCGATCGTCACCGGTCTCGTCCTGCCATCGCCGACGGTGGTCGTCGCAGGCATCGTGGCGTTGGCGGGGCTGCTGCTGGTCGACCCCGTGCTACGTGACCCGTCCACCGCGTGGCTGCCGCTGGCCGTGGCCCGCTGGCTCGTGCGTACGCTCGAGACGGACGACGGAGAGCGGGAGCGGGTGCAGGCGATCGTCCACGCGGCGTTGCTGCTCCCGCTCGTCCCACCGGCGGCGGTGATGCTGGGGTACGGGCCACGCATGGTCGTGCTCGGCACCGGCGGCCAGCTGAGCGGGGTCGCGATGATCTGCGCGCTGGCACTGACATGGGGCGCCGTGACGACCGCCACCGACGGGGGCGATCGGGTCACCGCGGTCCGGGCCGTGCTCGCACCGTTCTGGGTCGTCGGCATGGTCGCCCAGGCGATCGCGCGCGTGGTCCAGGCGATCAGCGACGCGTTGCGCGCCCACGAGGCAGCCGCTGCGCAGCCGCTCGACGCCGCGGCGGGAGAGCGGGCGCCCGACGGTCCGAGCCGGTAGCGTGTGCCGTCGATCAACGGCCACCGCGAGGGCAGGAGACACCCGCCATGACCGCACTGCTGATCGACGGCAAGGCGACGGCTGCGGCGGAACGCGAGCGGATCGCCTCCGAGACCGCGACGCTCGCGGCCTACGGCGTCGTTCCGGGGCTCGCGGCGATCCTCGTCGGCGACGATCCCGCGAGCCACGTCTACGTCGGCCAGAAGGAACGCATGTGCGAGCGGGTCGGTATGACGTCGCACGGTGTGCGCCTGCCTGCCGACACGACGCAGGACGCGCTGCACGCCGAGATCGACCGGCTGAACGCCGACCCCGCGGTCCACGGGATCATCGTTCAGATGCCATTGCCCGCCCCGCTCGACGCCATCGTCGCTCAGGAACGGGTCGATCCGGCCAAGGACGTCGATGGGCTGCATCCGGACAACGCCGGGCGCCTGCTCCGGGGTGACCCCCGGTTCGTCCCCGCCACGCCGCTGGGTTGCCAGGTGCTGCTGCGGACTGCCGGCGTCGAGACCAACGGTGCCAACGTCGTCATCATCGGCCGGTCCCAGCTGGTGGGCCGCCCACTGGCGATGCTGCTGACCATGCGGGGGGACGGCGCGAACGCGACGGTGACGATGTGCCACACGGGCACGCGGGACCTCGCCACCCACACCCGGGGCGCCGACATCGTCGTCGTTGCGACGGGCGTGCCGCGGACGCTGACGGCCGAGATGGTGCGGCCCGGCGTCGCCGTCATCGATGTCGGGATAAACCGGCGCGACGACGGGAGGTTGATCGGCGACGTCGACTTCGACGGCGTGGTCGAGATCGCCGGGGCGATCACGCCGGTGCCCGGCGGGGTCGGGCCCATGACGGTGACCATGCTGCTGCACAACACCCTGCTCGCGGCGCGCCTGCAGGCCGGGGCGGTCGCACAGGTGTAGCCGCCGGTCGCGATCGGGTACGTTCGCCCGCGCACCCATTCGATCCAGCAGTTCTCAACGTGCACGCAGGGAGGCGCACCGTGAAGGTAACCGTGGTCGGCGCGGGGAAGTACGGGTCGACGACCGTGCAGCGCATCGCCCAGGCGGACTTCGCCGACGAGGTCGTCATGGTCGACATCATCGAGGGCCTGCCGCAGGGCCTGGCGCTCGACATGAACCAGTCCCGTCCCATCGAGGGCTACGAGACGAAGGTCATCGGCACCAACGGGTACGAGAACACCGACGGTTCCGACATCGTGGTGGTCACCGCCGGCAAGCCTCGGTCACCGGGCATGAGCCGCATGGATCTGCTGGAGGGCAATGCGAAGATCGTCGGCGGCGTGGCGCAGGAGATCGCCGAGACGTCGCCGGACGCGGTGGTGATCGTGGTGTCCAACCCGCTCGACGAGATGACGGCACTGTTCCAACAGGTCTCCGGGTTCCCCCACGCACGGGTGATGGGCCAGGCCGGCATGCTCGACACGGCGCGCTTTGCGGACAAGATCGCGACGGCGCTCGGCATCTCGCCGCTGTCGGTCGACGCGATCACGCTCGGCTCGCACGGCGACACGATGGTGCCCGTACCGTCACAGGTGACCGTAGAGGGCAGACCCCTGCGTGAGGTGATGGACGACGCGACGATCGAACAACTGGTGAGCGCCACGCGCAGCGGCGGCGCCGAGATCGTCGGCCTGCTCAAGTCCGGGTCCGCGTACTATGCCCCATCCTCGGCGGCCGCTCGGATGGTCCGCGCGATCGCGCAGGACGAGGGCGCGCTGCTGCCGGTCTGCGCGTGGCTCACCGGCCAGTACGACATCTCGGACGTCTACCTCGGCGTACCCGCTCGCCTCGGCCGCAGCGGCGTGACCGAGATCGTCGAGCTCGACCTGACCGACGACGAGCGCGCTGCGCTGCACGAGGCCGCCGACGCCGTTCGCGCCAAGCAGGCGGACGTCGCCTCACTGGTCTGAGCACAACCACCGACGCCACAGATCGACGAACGCAGGGCGACCCTGGCGACGACGACGAAGCGAGGCTGTAACCCATGACCCGTCGACGATCAAACGCACCCCCGACCGGCGGCGCCAGGCGCACGCGCGCCGGCGCGCCGTCCGACGCGGAGACCGGCGGCCGGACACGTCCGCGCGAGCCGGCGGCCCACGCCGACCTCTCGGACGAGGAGCTGCGGGCACTGTTGGACGACAACGTCGACCCGGACGAGCTCGAGCGCGTCTCGCGTGACGCGGTGGACGACGAGCAGGAGGCCAGCGACCACGACCGCGACACGCCGCGCGACCGGCTCGAGGGCCTGCTGTTCGAGCAGGACGACGACGCCTGAGCTGGGCCGTCAGACGCCGAGGGCGCGCCGCAGCGCGGCCGCCTGGCGGCGCGACACCTCCACCCTGCTTCGTTGCCGGTCGTCGATGACCAGGACCAGTCCGCCCTGGTAGTCCGACACCAGTTCCCGCACGTGTGACAGGTTGACCAGATGCGACCGGTGGCAGCGGAAGAACCCCGTCAGCCTCCGCTCGAGATCTGCCAGCGTGTAGGTGGTGAGCACCCGGTCGTCGGCCAGCTTGATGTAGCTGTACCCGCGGGACGCGGTGGCGTAGTAGATGTCGTCGGACTCGACGAGCACCGTGCGCCCGCCGTGCTGGATGGGGACCCGCGTCGCGAGGGCGGGGGGCAGGTCGTCGCCGTCGTGGCGGCGCGGGGGTGGGTCGTCCTCGTCAGATCCGGCCGAGCCCAGAGCCCGCCGCAGCGCCCGGCCCAGGCGCTCGGCGTCGAAGGGCTTGACCAGGTAGTCGGCGGCGGCGAGGTCGAAGGCCTCCACGGCATGATCGGGATACGCCGTCGTGAACACCACGGCCGCCTGGTGGTTCTGCTCACGCAGCCGCGTCGCCAGCTCGAGACCGGTGCCACCCGGCATGCGGATGTCGAGCAGGACGACGTCGTAGTCCACCGAGTCGAGCAGCACGGCCGCCTCCTCGGCGTTCGTCGCCTCGCCGACCACCTGGACGTCCGGGAACGATTGCAGCAGGTAGCGCAGCTCCTCGCGCGCAGGCGCCTCGTCGTCGACGATCAGACAGCGCGCGCGCCTGCGGGACCGGTCGTCCGGCGTCACGATCCGCGACCCTCCATCTCGTCACCAGGCGCGGTCATCGCAGCGGCAGCCGCAGGTCGACGGTCGTGCCCTTGTCGTCACCGGACCGCACGTGCATCGAGTACCGCTCCCCGAACAGGTTCTCCAGACGTTGGTTGATGTTGCGCAGCCCGATGCCGCCACTGGGTGCAGCTCCGGACAGGACCTTGTTCAGCAGTTCGTCGTCCATGCCGACGCCATCGTCACGCACCTGTATCAGCGTCGTCCGGCTCAGCGGATCGACCCTGGCCTTCAAGTGGACGGTGCCCCCGCCGACCTTCTCCGCGAGTCCGTGCTTGACCGCGTTCTCGACCAGCGGCTGGATGGTCAGGACCGGAACCTGGGCGCTGAGCACCTGCGGGTCGACGTCGTAGCGGACGTCGAGGCTGTCGCCGTACCGCGCCTGCTCGAGGGCGACGTAGGTCCGTACGAAGAAGTACTCCTGCGCGAAGTCCGCGAACTGCCCGTCCTGGCGGATGGAGTAGCGGAAGAAGTCGCTCAGGCGCAGCAGCAGCCGGCGGGCGTCCTCGGGATCCGTCCGTGCCTTCGATGCGATCGTGTTCAGGGTGTTGAACAGGAAGTGGGGGTTGATCTGGGCGCGCAGCGCGTTCAGCCGCGCATCCGCCGCGAGCTGGCGTTCGCGGTCGGCCTCCGCGAGCTCGAGGTGCAGCGAGAGGATGCTGGCCAGGTCCTGCACCGGCTGTCGCGCAGGAGGCGTCTCGTCGACGCGGTAGACCTTGAGCGTCCCGACGACGCGGTCGCCCACGCGTAGCGGGGCGACCACCGCGGTGTGCAGCGGACACTCCGGCTCGGAGCAGCCGAGATCGGCGCGCGTCCGCAGGACCTTGGTCCTGCCACTGGACAGCACGGTGTACGTCGCCGCCGTCGTCACCCGGTGGCCTGACCGGTGGTGCCCGCTGCCCGGCCCCACGAACGCCAGCACTGACTCGGTGTCGGTGATCGCCACCGAGTCGCCGGCCAGCACGGGGCGCAGGAGCCGGACCGTCCGCTCCGCCGCCTCACTGGTGAGGCCGGACCGCAGGGGCAGCTCGCGGCCGAACACCGCAACGGACGTCGAACGCTCGTCCGGTCCTGCCCGCGACATCCGCAGCAGCCGGCCGCGCCGCGGAGGGGCGAGTGGCTCGCGCGGGCCGCGCAGCGTTGAGGGGAACCCCAGGATCAATGCGGTCGTCGCCGCCACGCCGGTGATCACCAGCACCTCGGTCCGCAGAGGTGGGGACAGCGCGATCTGCGTGGCGACGTACAGCACCGCCCAGAGGGCTGCGACCACGGCGGCCAGCAGCCATGCGGACCGGCTCATGGCGCGGCTCCGGGCGGGCTGCCGACCGGGGTCACGCCGCATCCTCCGCCTGGACACCACGAAGCGTCAGCCGCGCGATGCGCTCGGCGTGGCGGTCGGCCGCCGTGCCGTGCAGGCGTGCCCACAACTGCGTCACGCGGCCGGGTGGCGCGGTCCGGCGCGACACCCTCACCGCAGCCACGACGGCGCACGGCGCCGCGACCGGGGTCGGCGTCAACAGCAGGCCCGCGAGCGTCCAGTCCGGCTCCAGCAGCGCCACGAGGAATGCGACGATCGCAATGACGCCGCCGACGGCCATTCCGGCGACTGCACCCGCGGCGGTCATGCCACGCCACCAGATCGTCAGCACGATGACGGGCGTCAACGCGGAGCCGGCGACCGCGAACGCCCACGTCACCATCGTCGCGACCGCCGAGGGGAACAACGCCGACAGGGAGGTCGGGTCGAGCCGGAGCGCGACCGCTGCCGCGACGGCGGCGGTGCCCACGACCGCGAGCCGCCCGGCCAGCACGACCTGGTGCTGGGTGGCGCGGCGGTTGACGACGAACGCGTACACGTCGTGGCCCCACGATGCGGCGGCGGCGAGCAGCAGTCCCGCCATCGTCGAGATCACCGCGACCAGTGCTGCGACCGCGATGATGGTCAGTCCGGCGTCGCCGGCGATGATCCGGCCCAGCGCCAGGAGCGCGTGCTCGGGGATGCGCAGGACGCCCTCGACCGTGAGCGCTGTGAGCCACGACGGCGTGGCCGGCAGCGCGGCGATCATGCTCCGCGCGGCGGTGCCCAGCATCACCGCCAATGTGTAGAAGATGCCCGCCGCGGCGAGCACCCAGACCGTCGTGCGCCGTGCCTCGCGGCCGGTCGGGCTCGTGAAGTAGCGGTTCATGACATGGGGCAGGCCGGCGGTGCCGAGCATCAGGGTGATCAGCAGGGTGATCTGGCCGGTGAGCGAGTAGCGGGCGCCAGGCTGGTCGAACCGCGCCGGCGTTCCGGGCCGCAGCGCGCTGTCCTGCGTCTCCAACCGCACGTCACCGTCGACGGCGACCGGGTTGCGCAGCGGCTCCTGGCTGAGATCGGCCACAGCTCTGGTGTAGTCGAAGCCGTCCGACAGCACCGCCGCCGCGAGCCACACCAGCACCGCCATCAGAAACACGAACTGGACCGCCTGCGCCCACGTCGTGCCGCGCATGCCGCCGAAGGCGACGAGGCCGGCGATCGTCGTCGTGGCCAGGACGACGCCCGTCGCGTACGCGTCGAGGCCGAGCACGCCCGAGCCGACCATCAGGCGCCACGTGATCCCGCTCGCGACCGCCTGGGGGACCAGGTAGCTGAGCGTGATGACCTGGACGACGCAGACCGCCGCGAGGCGGACGCGTTCGGACTCCAGGCGCCGACCCAGGAAGTCCGGCAGCGAGAACTGCCCGAACCTGCGCAGTGGCGCGGCAACGAACAGCAGCACCGGAACGAAGCCGGCGGCGAACCCTGCCGCATACCAGACCCCGTCGAGGCCCGACACGTACACGGCCGCGGCCACGCCAAGGAACGACGCCGCCGAGAAGTAGTCACCGCAGATCGCCAGTGCGTTGGTCACGACCCCGATGCGCTGACCAGCGAGGTAGAAGTCGATGCTGGACGCCCGTCGCGGTCCGACAGCCAGGAGCAGCGCAACGATCGTCAGCGTCGCCAGGACGACGATCAGCGCCGCGGCCGCGACGTTCATCGGACCGGGTCGTCGGCGTCATCGGTCGGCGTGCCGAGCATGCGCTGCTCGACGCCGTTGGCCAGGGACGCCGCACCCAGACCGAGGACGAAGAAGAACACGTACAGACCGGCACCGGCGACGACGAACCCCGTCGCCCAGTCCGACAGGCGACCCTCCCACCACTCGGACGCGAGCGTGGCGAGGGGGATCAGCAGCATCCCGCCGACGAACACGACGAAGTAGCCGATCGCGATGCGACGCTGCGTGCGGAAGACGGCGTCCACCTCCGCTGGACTGTCGAACTCGTCCCGCCCCGCCTGGTCATCCACATCGGGGCCGACGCGCCCGGTCGGACGCGGTGTCGGCCATCGGTCGGGGTCGCTGCGGGGCATCCTTGTCACACGCGCAATCTAGCGAGCCGGCCGCGTCGTCCGTCAGGAACGTGGCAGCGGCGCTCGCTGCCACAGGCTCACGGCAGCGTAGGCGGCCACGCATCCAGAGATGAGCACGAGCACCATGCCGGGCCCCGGTAGCCAGGCCTCGCCAAGTCCGGGCAGTCGCCCCATCGCCCAGGTGAAGCGCCAGAGTGGCACCACGATCCCGGGGACCGCGAGGATCAGCGCGTGGGCAACGACGACGCCGCGGCGTCGCCAGAGCGCACCGGGCACGGCGAAGACGGCCGCGTAGAACGTGACGGATCCCCCAACGACCGCCCCGCTTGCGCTGCCGAACGGTGTCTCGAGCCACGGGAGGAAGCTGGCGATCGTAGCGACCAGCCCCGCGATCAGCAGCAGCACCTGCGGCGTCCCCTGGTACGGCCATCTGGGTCGGGTGGCCGCGGACGCACCCGATGGCGTGCTGTCAGCCATGCCGCCACGCTACCGCACGATGCCGCCGCGATGCGGGGGCGTGACCGCCGAGCGGCGGATCGCGGACGTTGAACGGTCGGTTGTGCCTGCCGAGCGGTCGTGCTCCACCTCGTCGATCCGCCCGCGGCCCACGCACGTCCGTTGACGAACTGGTTGCCACCGTCCATCGGTGACCGCTTGAACGGGGCCAGCGTGGTGCGGTTCGATCCGGCCTGTGGGCGTACGCGCTGCGCCGGTACCGAGCGAGGGAGTGCACCTGTCCATGGATGAATCACAACGCCAGCAGTACTGGCGGTCCAACCTGACACTGATGTCCGCGCTGCTCGTCTGTTGGTTCCTGGTGAGCTACGTCTGCGGGATCCTGCTCGTCGAGCCGTTGAACAACATCGTCATCAACGGATTCCCCATGGGGTTCTGGTTCGCCCAGCAGGGCGCGATCGTCACGTTCGTGGTCCTGATCGGCGTCTACGTGTGGCGCATGGACCGGCTCGACGACGAGTACGGCGTGGGACGCGACAACGCGAACGGTGACGCGGGCGCCCGGGACGAGCGGAAGGGGTAGGCGCGATGACCAGCATTCAGCTGTGGACCCTCATCTGGGTCGTCCTGACGTTCGGACTCTATGTCTTGATCGCCTGGCGGAGCCGCGTCGCGGACACCGAGGGCTTCTACGTCGCCGGCCACGGCATTCCATCGGTGGCCAACGGTGCGGCGGTCGCCGCCGACTGGATGAGCGCGGCGTCGTTCATCTCGATGGCAGGGCTGATCGCGTTCCAGGGGTACGGCGGCTCGGTCTATCTCATGGGGTGGACCGGTGGGTACGTGCTGCTGGCACTGCTGCTCGCTCCGTACCTGCGCAAGTTCGGCAAGTACACGGTCCCCGACTTCGTCGGTGACCGCTACTCCGAGACAGCGCGTGCCGTCGCAGCGGTTGCGGCGATCTTCGTCTCCATGACCTACGTGGCCGGACAGATGCGTGGCGTCGGCATCGTGTTCAGCCGGTACGTCGGCATCGAGATCTTCGGCGATCCCGTGATCGGCGGTGTGTTGATCGGCATGGCGATCGTGTTCTTCTACGCGGTCCTGGGTGGCATGAAGGGCATCACGTGGACGCAGGTCGCGCAGTACTCGGTGCTGATCGTCGCGTACCTGATCCCGGCCATCGCGATCGCGTACACGCTCACGGGCAATCCGATCCCGCAGCTGTCCTTCGGCAGCCTCGCCACGGATCTCAACGGCCTGCAGCAGGAGCTCGGCTTCAGTGGGTACACGGACCCGTTCACGGCCGAGAACCGCAACATGCTGAACATGCTCCTGATCACCGGTGCACTCATGATCGGGACGGCCGGGCTGCCCCACGTGATCGTGCGCTTCTACACGACCAAGACGGTCCGTGATGCGCGGGCGAGCGCGTTCTGGGCCCTGCTGTTCATCGCCATCCTGTACACGACCGCGCCGGCGGTCGGTGTCTTCGCCAAGACCAACTTCATCGACACGGTCGAAGGTGCGTCGGTCAACAACCTGCCCCAGTGGGTGGTCGACTGGCAGGACGCCGACCTGATCACCATCGACGACAAGAACGAGGACGGCACGATCCAGTTCGCGCCCGGCGAAGTCGCCGATCCTGAGAGCACGAACGAGATCGAGCCGGACCTCGACATCATGGTGCTCGCCAACCCGCAGATCGCGGGACTGCCGGCCATCGTCGTGGGTCTCGTGGCCGCCGGTGGTCTCGCCGCGGCCCTTTCGACGGCGTCGGGTCTGCTGCTGGTGATCTCGTCCTCGGTGGCGCACGACTTCTACTACAAGCGGTTCCGCCCGAACGCGTCGGAAGCGCAGCAGCTCATGGCCGGTCGGATCGCCATGGCGTGCGCGATCGTCGTCGCGGGATGGTTCGGCATCAACCCGCCCGCGTTCGTGGGTCAGGTTGTGGCCTTCGCCTTCGGTCTCGCGGCCGCGAGCTTCTTCCCGATCATCGTGCTCGGGATCTTCTGGAAGCGGGCCAACGCGCAGGGCGCCGTGGCCGGCATGCTCACCGGCCTCATCTTCACGGCCGCCTACATCATGGCCACCGTCCCGGATGAGGCAGGCGCGATCTTCTTCGGGCTCGATCCGCTGTTCGGCATCAGCCCCGAGGGCATCGGGACGATCGGTGCACTGCTCAACCTGATCGTGACGGTCGTCGTGTCACGTGCGACCGCGCCACCACCGCAGAAGATGATGGACCTGATCGAGGACATCCGGTATCCGGGTGCCGCGCCCGCGACCAGGCCCCACTGATCGTCTGTCACGATCCACGACATCCGCCAACGGCCGTGACCGCATGAGTCACGGCCGTTCCGGTCAACATGACTGAGAGGTTGCACACGCACCACGCACGATGAAGGAGCCGAACCACAATGAGCGATGACGCGGACGCTGGACGCACGTTTGCTCCACCGCAGGACTTCGTCAAACAGGCCAACGTCAGTGACGCGGGCGTCTACGACGAGGCCGAACAGGACGTGGAAGCGTGGTGGGATTCACACGCCCGGAAGCTGCGCTGGATGCGCGACTGGGACACCACGCTCGAGTGGAACGCGCCGTATGCGAAGTGGTTCGTCGGCGGGACGCTGAACGTCAGCGACAACTGCCTCGACCGCCACGTCGAGGACGGGTACGGCGACGGGGTCGCCTTCTACTGGGAGGGCGAACCCGGCGACACCCGTGAGATCACCTACTCGGAGCTACTGAACGAGGTCAAGCACTTCGCCAACGCCCTGAAGGGCCTCGGGGTCGGCAAGGGCGATCCGGTCACGATCTACCTGCCGATGATCCCGGAGTTGCCGGTTGCGATGCTCGCGTGCGCGCGGATCGGCGCGCCGCATTCGGTCGTGTTCGCGGGCTTCTCCGCCCAGTCGGTCGTAGACCGTGTCGAGGACGCGGACTCCAAGGTGCTGATCACCGCCGACGGCTCGTACCGCAAGGGCAGCGTCGTCCCGCTGAAGCAGTCGGCGGACAAGGCGATGGACAACACCGACAAGATCGAGCACTGCGTCGTCGTCAAGCGGACCGGCGAGGACGTCGCGTTCACCGAGGGGCGCGACGTCTGGTACCACGACCTCATCGAACAGGCCGACGACGACTGCCCGCCCGAGGAGATGGACGCCGAGGACATCCTGTTCCTGCTGTACTCCTCGGGGACGACCGGCAAGCCGAAGGGCATCCAGCACACGACTGGCGGCTATCTCACGCAGGTGACGGCCACGCACCGGCTGGTGTTCGACCTCAAGCCCGAGACGGACGTGTACTGGTGTGCCGCCGACATCGGCTGGGTCACGGGCCACAGTTACATCGTGTACGGCCCGCTGGCCAACCGTGCGACCTCGATCATGTACGAGGGCGCGCCGGACACGCCCGACAAGGACCGGCTGTGGGCGATCGCGGAGAAGTACGGCGCGACGATCCTGTACACGGCACCGACGGCGATCCGCGCCTTCATGAAGTGGGGCAGCGAGTACGTCGAGCGCCACGATCTGTCAAAGCTGCGCCTGCTGGGCTCGGTGGGCGAACCGATCAATCCCGAGGCGTGGCTGTGGTACCACGAGCACATCGGCGGCGGGAACACACCCGTGGTCGACACGTGGTGGCAGACCGAGACCGGCGGCATCATGATCACGCCGCTGCCGGGCATCACCGAGACCAAGCCGGGCGCCGCGATGCGCCCGTTCCCCGGCATCAAGCCCGTGGTCGTCGACGACCACGGCAGCCCGGTCCAGCTGGGCGAGAGCGGCTACCTGACGCTGCAGCGTCCATGGCCGGGCATGCTGCGTACGTTGTGGGGCGACGACGAGCGGTACCGCGAGACCTACTGGTCGCGCTTCGGCACCGACGTCTACTTCGCGGGCGACGGAGCGCGGCTCGACGAGGACGGCGACATCTGGCTGCTCGGGCGTGTGGACGACGTGATGAACGTCTCCGGTCACCGGCTGTCGACCGCCGAGATCGAGAGCGCGCTCGTGGCGCACGAGGCCGTGGCCGAGGCGGCCGTGGTCGGGCGCACGGACGCGGACACCGGTCAGGCCGTGTCGGCGTTCGTGACCCTCGTCGGCGGCGCTGAGAGCAGCGACGAGCTGCGTGCGGAGCTACGCGAGCACGTCGCCGACCGCATCGGCAAGCTGGCCCGGCCGGCGGAGCTGGTGTTCACCGACGACCTGCCCAAGACGCGATCCGGCAAGATCATGCGCCGGCTGCTCAAGGACATCGCCGAGGGCAACGAGGTCGGTGATGTGACGACGCTGGCCAACCCGAACATCGTCGAGGACCTCCAGGACCAGGCGAAGGTCGCGTCCAGGAAGTAGCGACGCCTGTCGCGGCGGAGCGGCCGGCGCCGGCCGCTCCGCCGCGACGTCGGGGTGACCCCGCGTTCGGCAGCGTCCGCGCGCGGCCGGTCGCCACTGCCCTCCAGCCCGATAGCATCGCGTGGCGATGAACCTGGTCAGTGTCGAGCACGCCCGTGTCCGGTACGCCGACGCCCTCGTGCTCGACGATGTCAGCCTCGGCATCGACGACGGCGATCGCATCGGCGTCATCGGTCGCAACGGCAGCGGCAAGTCGTCGCTGTTGCGGGTGCTGTCCGGCGTACAGCCCCCCGACGAGGGCTCGGTCACGCACGCGCGACGGTTGACCGTCCAGTACGTGCCGCAGGAGCCCGCACTCGCACCCGACACTGCCGCGTTGGCCGCCGTGCTGGACGCGGACTCCGAGCCCGGCCACATCTTCCGTGAGCATCGCGCCCGCCCGAACCATGCCGATGTGACCGCCCTCATGGACGCGCACGGGCTGTGGGATCTCGAGCATGTCGCGCGCGGCATGCTCGACCGGTTCGACATCGCCCCGGATCGCGTCGTGGGCGAGTTGAGCGGTGGCCAGCGGATGCGGGTGGCGCTCGCCCGCGCACTCGTCCACAGTGATGTCGCGGCGCGCACCGGCGACACGGTGCCGCTGCTCGTGCTCGACGAGCCCACCAATCACCTCGACGTTGACGTGATCGAGTGGTTGGAGGGCCGCATCACCTCGCAACGTGGGGCCGTCGTGCTCGTGACGCACGACCGCTACCTGCTCGACCGCGTCGTGACGCGCATCGTCGAGGTGGTGGACGGCGCACTGCACACTGAGCACGGCTCGTACGCCGATTACCTCGCCAACCGTGCGGAACGCGCCGCGCAGGCGGCGGCGCGCGAGCACCGCCGTCGTCAACGTGTACGGGCCGAGCTCGAGTGGCTCCAGCGCAGCCCGCCCGCGCGGACCAGCAAGTCGCGGGCGCGCATCGAACGCGCGCGTCAGCTCATGGATGACGCACCCGCGACCACCGATCGCGGCGTGCGCATCGACCTGCCGGCCAGGCGGCTCGGCAGCAAGGTCGCCACGTTGCACAACGCCGGCAAGCGCTACGGCGACCGGGTGGTGCTGCGGGACGTGACCGCGTCGCTGCAGCCCGGCGCCCGGATCGGGGTCGTGGGCCCCAACGGCAGTGGCAAGACGACACTCCTGCGGTTGCTGGCCGGTCACGTGCCGCCGGACGGCGGCAGTGTGCGGATCGGGGCGACCGTGCACCTCGGGTGGTACGACCAGCACACGGTGGCACCACCGGCCGGCCAGCGGGTCATCGACGCGGTCGACGAGGTCGCGCGGGAGACCTGTACCATCGACGGCATCACGTTGTCGGCGAGCGGCCTGCTCGAGCGGTTCGGCTTCGACGCCGGTGCGCAACGGGCGCTGGTCTCGGAGCTGTCCGGCGGGGAGCGGCGACGTCTCGAGCTGCTCCGCGTGCTGGCGACGGCACCGAACCTGCTGCTGCTGGACGAGCCGACGAACGACCTGGACCTCGACACCCTCGCGGTGCTGGAGGATTTCCTCGACGGCTGGCCCGGCACGCTGGTCGCCGCCAGCCACGACCGCTTCTTCCTCGACCGCGTGTGCGGGCAGCTGTGGTCCATCGAACTTGACGGCGAGGTCCGCGAGCACCCCGGTGGGTGGAGCGCGTACCGGGTGCACGACGCCGCGCAGGCGGCGGCGGGCCCCGGAGGTGGACGCGACCGATCGGACGGTGTGGCCAAGCGGTCGGGCGGCGTGCGGCCGGGCAGGCTGACCTACAACGAACAGCGCGAGCTGCGCACGCTGGAGCGGGATCTTCCCGCACTGGAGCAGCGCCGCGACGCACTGCACGCCGAGCTGGTAGCGGCCGCCGACGACCATGTCCGCGCTGGTGGCCTGGCCCGGGACCTCGATGCGGTGATGGCCGAGATCGACCGGTCCGAGACCCGGTGGCTCGAGCTGCAGGTGCGGCCCGATGCCACGAGCTGAGAGGGTCCAATGAGCATCGCCCAGCCACTGGTGTGGATCGACCTCGAGATGACCGGCCTCGACCCGGACACCGACGTGATCGTCGAGATCGCCACGATCGTGACCGACGGCAGCCTCGAACGGGTCGAGCAGGGTCCTGACCTGGTCATCGCCGCACCCGAGGCAGCGCTCGACGGCATGGCGGACGTCGTCCGACGCATGCACACCGAATCCGGCCTGATCGACGAGATCCGCGCGGCTGACCGCGACGTGGTGGCCGCCGAACGCGAGACCCTGGAGTTCGTCCGCACGCACGTGCCGGATTCGTCGAACGCACCGCTGGCAGGCAACAGCGTCCACGCCGACCGGATGTTCCTGCGCCGGCACATGCCCACGCTCGAGGCGTACCTGCACTACCGCAACGTGGATGTGTCGACGGTCAAGGAGCTCGTGCGCCGATGGCGGCCGCAGCTGCTCGACGAGGCGCCGGCCAAGTCGGAGCGCCACCGCGCGCTCGGCGACATCGCCGAGTCGATCACTGAGCTGCGGTACTACCGCGATGCGCTGTTCGGGTAGGTGGTCATCCCGATCCGCGGGGGGCGGTCCTGCGCGATCAGCGGTCGACGACCAGCGTCCCCGCCATCTGGTCATGGAACCCGCGGCCGGTCGGCGCGTCCTGGATCACTGTCACCAGCATGGCCAGTGGAGCCGCGAACGCCAGTAATGGCCCGAGCATCGGCACCACCAGCCCACCCACGAAGACCACCCTGCGGAGCAGTGCCGCCCGCAGCGTGACCGGACCCCCGTCGGCCGCGATGACCGCGCACCGCAGCAGGCGCTTGCCGAGCGTGCGGCCGAACACCGCCTCCGCCGTCGCGAAGTAGATGAGCAGCACGATCGCCGAGGTCACGGCGGCGGCGTACGCGGCACCCTGCCCCAACCCTTCCGCGCTGACCGGCAGCACGCCCGACAGTGCACCGGCGATCGCCAGCGGCAGCGTCACGGAGAGGCAGTCGATGATGTACGCCCCGACGCGGGCGCCGGGCGTCGCCGGCCGCAGCACCGGCTGTGGCTCGACGGAGGCGTCCGGCTCAGCGGTGGTCGGCAGCGGGCGCGGAGGCCCGTCGGGGACAGGCGTCAGGTGCGGTCGCGGGGGCGCGTCGGTCTCGGCCGGCCGGATCAGATGCTCGTCGAACATTGCGCCTGAGCCTGTCGTCGCGTGGACGCGCGATTATGCCAAGCGCCGGTTCGGCTCGCAGCGCCGGAGGGTGGCCACATGGTGAAGACTTGCGGTCGCTGTCGGAGCGGCCGGGCGCGGTCGGTCCCGTGCCCGGCCGTCCGGCCGGTGAACAGACCGTCAGCAGCGATCAGACGTACCCGCGCAGGTGTGCGGCCTCGGCGACCTTGCTGATGCCGATCGCGAACGCGGCCCGCCGCATCGTCGTCTCCAGATCCTCAGCGCGTTCCCGCACCTTGCGGTACGCGGCCCGCATGTACCGGCTGAGCTCCTCGTTGACCTGCTGCTCGCTCCACTTGAACTCCTGGATGTTCTGCGTCCACTCGAAGTAGGACACGGTGACGCCACCGGCGTTGGCGAGCACGTCGGGGACGACGATGACGCCGCGTTCGGCCAGTTCCGCATCAGCCACCGGCGTCACCGGATGGTTGGCCGCCTCGACGATCATCCGGGCCTGGATCCGGTCGGCGTTCGTGTGGTTGACGACCTCGCCGAGCGCCGCGGGTATGAGCACGTCGACGTCGAGCTCGAGCAGCGCGTCACCGTCGATCGCATCTGCGCCGTCGAAGCCGGCCACGGTGTCCGCCTCGCCGACGTGCTTGTCGAGCAGCTCCAGGGACAGCCCGTCCGGCGCGTGGATCGCGCCGTCGACGTCGGAGACCGCGACGATCCGGTATCCCCGCTCGGCTGCAAGGCGCGCCGTCCACGAGCCGACGTTGCCGTAGCCCTGGATGGCGACGGTGGTCTCGGACGGCTCCCACTCGTGCTGCCGGACCGCCTCGTCGAGCACCATCACCACCCCGCGACCGGTCGCCGCCTCACGCCCGTGGGAGCCGCCGAGCTCCAGCGGCTTGCCCGTTACGATGGCCGGTTCGTGTCCGCGGGACCGTCCCCAGGCGTCCATCATCCACGCCATCGTCTGGGCGTTGGTGTTCATGTCCGGCGCCATGATGTCGCGCTTGACACCGACGATGTAGCTGACCTGTGACATGTAGCGGCGGGTCAGGCGCTCGTGCTCCGACGTCGAGAGCGTCTTGGGGTCGACCTGCACACCGCCCTTCGCCCCACCGAACGGCACATCGACGACCGCGGTCTTCCACGTCATCAGCGACGCCAGCGCCCGCACCTCATCGAGATCCGCGGTCGGATGGAACCGCACGCCACCCTTGTAGGGACCGCGCGCGCCGTTGTGCTGCACCCGGTAGCCGTAGAACGTCTCGACCGATCCATCGTCCCGGCGCACGGGGAGCTGCACCCGGATCTCGCGGTACGTGCCGTTGAGCACCGATCGTGTCGGATCGTCGATGCCGAGCTGGTCGGCGACGTCGTGGAAGAAGTACTGCACCGACTCGTACGGACTCAGGTCATCCCTCAGATCGACCACGGCACTCCTCGCTGCGTCTTGGTCCGGTGTGCAGGTATGGCCGCGCTGTCCGGCCGGGCACGCAGTGCCCCGCGACGCCTGCGGCGGGTCCGGCTCGGAGTACCCACGGCGCGGCGACGGCACACCGCATGATCCATGCTCGCACGGGTGGGCACAAGACCCCGTGACACCGTCGCAATTGCGCCCATGGGGTTACAAGCTTGGCAAGCGGCGCAGAACGCGCTAGAACTGAACACCCGACAACGGCTCAGGGGGCCTGTTGGCATGTGGAAGTGGCTGCGCTGGCTGCTCGTCGCACTGCTCGTCTACTACATCATCGTGTTTCCCCAGGACGCGGCAGAGTTGACGCGGACGATCGTCAACGGTGCCATCGAACTGTTCACCGGTGCCGCACAGTCCGTCGCAGCGTTCCTGAGGGCCATCGTCTGACCACTCCACCCCACGACCCACGACCCGGCGCTGAATGACGTACACCGTGCCCGTCGGTCTTCCTGATCCGACGCCGTATCTGCTGCCCGAAGAGAAGTTGCGCTTCGTCGTGCGCAGGCACCACCCCATCGTGCTGGTCCCCGCCGCCGCCATCGCGGTCGTCGTGCTGATCATCGCGTTGCTGATGCTGACGAACGCGGTGCTGTCACCGGCCACGGTGGGCGTCGCTCTGCTCGTCATCGCCGGCGGCGTTCTCTACTTCGCCTACCGCTGGATGCACTGGCGCAACACCGTGCTCGTCGTCACGAACCGGCGGCTGTTCGAGCTGGTGGCGCTGGGGATCAAGCGGGTCACGGTGATGCCGATCATGCGGCAGTCTGTCGTCTTCCGTCAGGGGCCGCTGGGCCGTGCGCTGGGGTTCGCGACCGTTCAGGTGCAGTCGGCCACGGGAGCGGTGCTGTACAACTTCAACCTCCTGGCCGACCCGATCGAGTTCCGCGACCAGATCACCAACGTCGCCGCCTGACCGCCGGTCGCAGCGACCCGCGTCGGCGCACAAGATCGTGCAGGGCTGCGTCTCACGGCGGCGCCGGGCACTCGGCACCGAGCCATCAGGACGCATCCGTCCAGGTATCAGCTGGTGGTCGCCTGTGAGCAGCTCGACACATGCCGGTTCGAGCGGCAGGTCCGCCGGAGGTGAGCAGCTGCTGACGCTGACGAGGCCGACCGGGGCGGCCCACATGCTCGGCGAGGCGCTGGCGTTGTGGAGAGGGCCTCCGGCGAGGTCGACCGGCGCATGCCGCTGCCCAGCCACCCGTTCGCGCTCAGCCCGGACGGCACCGTGATCGCCGCGGCTGCGGATCGAGCGTTCGGTCGCATTCGCCTGCGACGTCGCCGGCCGCGGAGCCGGAGCGGGAGTGCCCGACCGATCTCGCGGCGACTCGAGAACTCTGTGGGGGCCTGGTTCCACAGACGGCTGGCGGACGCCTACCGGCGGCTCTGAAACTTCGCCCTCAGGTAGTCGCGGTTCATCATGGCGATGAAGTCGATCGAGATGCCCTTCGGGCATGCGGCCTCGCACTCGGCCATGTTGGTGCAGGAGCCGAAGAACTGCTCCATCGTGTCGACCATGTCAGCGACGCGCTCGAGCCGCTCGGGCGCGCCCTGCGGCAGCATGTTCAGGTGCGAGACCTTGGCCGCCGTGAACAGCTGCGCGGCGCCGTTGGGACACGCCGCGACGCACGCGCCGCACCCGATGCACGTCGCCGCGTCCATCGCCCGCTCGGCGGTCTCCTTGGCCACCGGGATCAGGTTCGCGTCTGGCGCCGATCCCGTCGGGACCGACACATAGCCGCCGGCTTCGATGATCCGGTCGAATGCGCTGCGGTCGACCACCAGGTCCTTGATGACGGGAAAGCCCGCCGACCGCCACGGCTCGATGGTGATCTCGTCGCCGTCGCTGTAGTGACGCATGTGCAGCTGGCACGCGGCAGTACCACGTTGTGGTCCGTGGGCCTGCCCGTTGATCATCATGCCGCACGAGCCGCAGATGCCCTCGCGACAGTCGTGCTCGAACTGGATCGGCTCGGTGCCCTCGGAGATCAGCCGCTCGTTGAGCACGTCGAGCATCTCGAGGAACGACATGTCCTCGCTGACGTCGTCGATCTCGTAGGTCTCGAACCGCCCTTTGTCGCCCGGGCCGGGCTGCCTCCACACGTGCAACGTGAGCTTCATGCGGTGCTCGTCACCCTTTCTCGCTGCCTGACGGTCGTGTCGTGTCCGCGGGACGGTGACCCGCCGGACCTGACGGCGCCCCGGCGCCTGTCATTTGTAGCTGCGCTGCACGAGCTCCACATGCTCGTACTCCAACTGCTCCTTGTGGAGCGTCGGAGCGTTGCCGACGCCGTTGGACTCCCACGCGGCGACGTAGCGGTACTCCTCGTCGTCGCGCCTGGCCTCTCCGTCCTCGGTCTGGTACTCCTCGCGGAAGTGCGCGCCACACGACTCGTTGCGGTCGAGCGCGTCGACGCACATCAGCTCGGCCAGTTCGAAGAAGTCGGACACGCGCCCAGCCTTCTCGAGCGACTCGTTGAGGCTGGCGTCGTCGCCGAGCACGCGCACGTCGCTGTGGAACTCCTCGCGCAGCGCGGGGATCTCCGACAGCGCCTTCTTGAGGCTCTCCTCACTGCGCGACATCCCGCAGTAGTCCCACAGGATCTTGCCGAGCTCGCGGTGGAACCAGTCGACGCTGCGCGTCCCGCCGACCGACAGCAGGTGGTCGATGCGGCCCCGGACATCCTTGGTGACCTGCGTGAACGCGTCGTGGTCGGTGTCGACCAGTGGCTCGCCGAGCAGCGGGGCCAGGTAGTTGCCGATCGTGTACGGCAGCACGAAGTAGCCGTCGGCCAGGCCCTGCATGAGGGCGCTGGCGCCAAGGCGGTTGGCGCCGTGGTCGCTGAAGTTGGCTTCGCCGATGACGAACAGCCCGGGCACGTTGCTCATCAGGTGATAGTCCACCCACAGCCCGCCCATCGTGTAGTGCGGGGCCGGGTAGATGCGCATCGGAACCTTGTACGGGTCCTCGCCCGTGATGCGCTCGTACATCTCGAACAGGTTGCCGTACTTCTCGGTGATGGCGTCGGTGCCCAGCCGCTCGATCGCGTCGGCGAAGTCGAGGTACACGCCGTTCTCGCGCGGTCCGACCCCGTAGCCCGCGTCGACGCGTTCCTTCGCGTTGCGGCTGGCGACGTCGCGCGGCACGAGGTTGCCGAACGCCGGGTAGCGCTCCTCGAGGTAGTAGTAGCGCTCGTCCGAGGGGATGTCGCGGGGCGCGCGGCCGTCGTCAGCCTCGCGCGGCACCCAGATGCGCCCGTCGTTGCGCAAGGACTCGCTCATCAGCGTGAGCTTGGACTGGAACTCCTCACTCGGCGGGATGGCGGTCGGGTGGATCTGGGTGAAGCACGGGTTGGCGAAGTACGCCCCGCGCCGGTGTGCGCGCCAGATCGCCGTCGCGTTGCACTTCATCGCGTTCGTCGACAGGTAGAACGCGTTGGAGTACCCACCCGTCGCCAGCACGACGGCGTGGGCGCTGTGCGAGGTGATCTCGCCGGTCAACAGGTCGCGCACGACGACGCCGACGGCACGGCCGTCGACGACCACGATGTCGAGCAACTCGGTGCGGTTGTGCAGCGTGACCTTGCCGGCGTCGATCTGGCGTGCCAGCGCCTGGTAGGCGCCGAGCAGGAGCTGCTGGCCGGTCTGGCCGCGGGCATAGAACGTCCGCGACACCTGGGCACCGCCGAACGACCGGTTCGCCAGCAGGCCGCCGTACTCTCGGGCGAAGGGCACGCCCTGGGCGACCGCCTGGTCGATGATCTCGAGGCTGACCTCGGCCAGGCGGTACACGTTCGCCTCGCGCGAGCAGTAGTCGCCGCCCTTCACGGTGTCGTAGAACAGCCGGTAGATGCTGTCGCCGTCGTTCTGGTAGTTCTTCGCCGCGTTGATGCCGCCCTGCGCGGCGATCGAGTGCGCGCGCCGCGGGGAATCGTGGAAGGTGAAGACGGTGACGTTGTAGCCGAGCTCACCCATGGTCGCGGCGGCGGAGGCACCCGCCAGGCCGGTGCCGATCACGATGACCTCGAACTTGCGCTTGTTGTTGGGGTTCACCAGCTTCATGTCGAACTGGTGGTCGGTCCACAGCGAGGCGAGGTCGCCCTGCGGCACCTTGCCGTCGAGCGCGCCACCGGTCGTCAGGTTGCTCGTGTCGATTGCCACTGGTGGCTCCTCCTACCCGACGACGCCGAGCTGCACGGCGATGGGGAACGACAGGTTGGCGCCGACGGTAACGACCGCGAACGCGATCGCGAAGAACCGCCGCCAGGGGTTGAATCGCGGGCTGCTGATGCCGAGGCTCTGGAACAGGCTCCACGCGCCGTGGTACAGGTGCACGCCGAGTGCGGCGTTGGCCGCCAGGTAGAACAACGCGACGAACGGGTTGGACAGGCTCGCGACGAGGTTGTTGTAGACGTCCCCACGGACGAAGTCCGGGTTTGCCCATCCCCACGTGAGGTCGGCCAGGTGGTAGATGATGAACAGCAGCACGATGATGCCCGTCCACCGCATGGTGCGTGCCGCGAAGTCGGCGGCGATGTAGTCGCGCGGTGTCTGATAGCGCGTCGGCCGGGCCTTCTGGTTCATCCGGGTGAGGGCGTACGCGGCGTGCAGGTGCAGGGCGAGCGCGACGATCAGGCCGATCCGCAGGATCCACAACATGACGTGGTGCGGCAGGATCGGGTACAGCAGTCCCTCGCGCAGCCACTCGCCGTACGAGTTGAGGGCCTCCGGACCCAGGTACATCTTGAGGTTGCCGACCATGTGGGCGAACACGTAGCCCATCCAGACGATCCCGGTGATCGCCATGATGTACTTCTTGCCGAGCGCGGACCGATAGAACTCCAGCGCCCACGCGCTGTAGCGCACCGCCACCGGTCGTTTCGCTGTCACCTGCTGCTCTGCAGTTGCCCGACTGTCGGCCCGTGGCGGCTGCTTCGTCGTGGACATCTGTGCGCTTCCCGATCGGCTCACGTGTGGGGCTGGTCGACCCGGGCCAGTCTAGGCGACGGGGGAGCCGCACGCCTGTCATTCGATTGATGAACATATCATCTGCTTGATGTCTCAAGCGGAAGTGGGTGGCCGATGAGCAGCGAGCACGAGACCGCGTCCGGGATCCCCACGCGGGCCGTCTACCGACCCGCCGACGTGGCGGATCTCGGCTACGACGAGCTGGGCGATCCGGGCACCTACCCCTATGCCCGCGGCGTCCACGAGACGATGTACCGGGGCCGGCACTGGACCATGCGTCAGTACGCCGGGTTCGCAACCGCGGCGGCGTCAAACGCCCGCTACCGGTACCTGCTCGATCAGGGTCAGACCGGCCTGTCCGTCGCGTTCGACCTTCCGACGCAGATGGGCTATGACTCGGACCACGCGTTGGCGGCGGGCGAGGTCGGCAAGGTGGGCGTGGCCATCGACTCGCTGGCCGACATGCGGGCGCTGTTCGACGGCATCCCACTGGACGAGGTCTCGACCTCGATGACGATCAACGCGCCCGCGTCGATCCTCTTGCTGCTGTACCAGCTGGTCGGGGAGGAGCAGGGCGTCGACCCCGCCAAGCTGCGCGGTACGATCCAGAACGACGTGCTCAAGGAGTACATCGCGCGGGGCACCTACATCTTCCCGCCCGCGCCCAGCCTGCGGATCGTCACCGACACGTTCGCCTACTGCAGCCAGGTGCTGCCTGCGTTCAACACCATCTCGATCTCGGGCTACCACATGGCCGAGGCCGGGGCGACGGCGGTGCAGGAGATCGGCTTCACGCTGGCCAACGCGATCGCCTACGTCGAAGCGGCCGTCGCCGCCGGACTCGACGTCGACCAGTTCGCGCCGCGGCTGTCGTTCTTCTTCGTGGCGCGCTCGTCGTTGCTCGAGGAGGTCGCCAAGTTCCGCGCCGCCCGCCGGCTGTGGGCGCGGATCATGAGAGACCGGTTCGGCGCGACGTCGCCGAAGGCCCAGATGCTGCGCTTCCACACGCAGACGGCCGGGGTGCAGCTGACCGCTCAGCAGGCGGAGGTGAACCTGATCCGTGTCGCCATCCAGGCGCTGGCCGCGACGCTGGGTGGCACCCAGTCGCTGCACGCCAACGCGTTCGATGAGGCTCTGGCCCTGCCCAGCGAGACGGCGGCCCGTCTGGCGCTGCGCACGCAGCAGGTCGTCGCGCACGAGACCGATGTGCCACTGGTCGCCGACCCGCTGGGTGGCAGCTGGTTCATCGAGTCGCTGACCGACGAGATCGAGCGGAGGGCCGAGGCGTTGATCGCCCGCGTGGACGACCTCGGCGGTGCGGTCCCGGCGATCGACGACGGCTTCCAGAAGCAGCAGATCGAGCTGAGTGCCTACGAGCACCAGCGCCGGGTCGAGCGCGGCGAGCGCATCGTCGTCGGCGTCAACGCCTTCACCCTCGACGAGGATGTCCAACCCGAGCTGCAGCGCGTCGACGATGCGGTGCGCACAGCCCAGGCCGAGCGCCTCGTGCGGGTCCGCGCCGCACGTGACGCGACCGTCGTCGCCGACCGCCTCGACGAGGTGCGGCGGGTGGCGGCATCGTCGGACAACCTGCTCGAGCCGATGCGCGAGGCACTGCGCGCGATGGCGACCGTCGGCGAGGTCTGCGACGTGCTGCGCGGTGTGTTCGGCCGGTACCAGCCCCCGTCCGGCGTGTGATGGCGCCGCGCGAGAGACCGTGCACGGACGAGATGGAGGTGCCCCACCCCATGGCGAAGCTGTTCGGTGCCGTGCTGTGTGCGGCGCTTCTGGCGACCGTGCTGGTCACCCCCGCCGCGGCGCAGCGTCGCGCACCCGTGCGCACGACCACCGAGGGGTTCGCGTACGTGGCCGACAACGGGGATCGCGCCGGCAGCGGTCGGTTGCGGACCTATCGCATCGAGGTCGAGCCGGCCGCCGATGTGAACCTGCGGTGGGTGACGATGCACGCCGAGCGGGCGCTCGGCGACCGACGTGGCTGGACAGGCGCGGCCGACTGGGCGCTGCGGCGCGTCCGCCGGCGACCTGACATCCGGGTGCTCATCGCGACGCCGCGCACGGTCGACCGGTTGTGCGCCCGCGCCGGGCTGCGGACGATGGGACGGCTGTCCTGCTGGAACGGTCAGTTCGCCGCCATCAACGTCAACCGCTGGAGGCGCGGCTCGGCAGGGTTCACCGGCCCGCTGAGGACGTACCGGCGGTACGTCCTCAACCACGAGGTCGGTCACGGGCTGGGCTACGACCACCGTTCGTGCCCCCGGCCGGGTGCGCGAGCCCCCGTGATGCAGCAGCAGACCATCGTCACCCGGCCGTGTCGCGCGAACGGCTGGCCCGCGCTCGATCCGTGACCCCGGTCGCGCGCCGTCGGCCGTGGTCGACGTGGCGCGCGCCCGGCCATCCCGGTGTCGCGCGGTGCTGGGTCGACGCGACGGGGTACTAGGCTGCGCGTCCGGACGAGCGACCACCGGGGGTCCACATGCACATCGTGATCATCGGCGGCGGGCCAGCGGGCTACGAGGCCGCGCTGGTGGCAGCCGAACACGGCACGCGGGTCACCGTGGTGTCCAACGAAGGGCTCGGTGGCAACAGCGTGCTGTGGGACTGCGTGCCCTCGAAGGCGTTGATCGTGTCGGCCGACGCCATGGGCTGGATGCAGTCCGCGGACCGGCTGGGGGTACGGCTGGCCGACGGCACCGAGGTGCACGCGAGCTCCGTGGTCGACATGGCGTCGGTCATCGAACGCGTCGCCACGCTCGCGCGCAACCAGTCCGACGACATCGCCGACAAGCTCGACCGGGCCGGCGTCGAGGTCGTGCGGGGACGCGGCCGGTTGACCGGTCCGTGCAACGTGGCGGTCACGCCCGACGACGGCGACAACTACGAGATCAGCAGCGACATGGTGCTGATCTCGACGGGGTCCAACCCCCGGATCCTTCCGTTCTTCCAACCCGACGGTGAGCGCGTGTTCACCGCCCGCGAGCTGTTCCGGTTGCGGGAGCTGCCGGAGCGTCTGATCGTCGTTGGATCGGGCGCCACCGGAGCCGAGTACGCGCATGCGTTCTCACGGTTCGGCGCCGAGGTCCACCTCGTGTCCAGCCGCGAGCAGGTGCTGCCGAGCGAGGATCCCGATGCTGCGAACGTCATCGAGGACAGCTTCGAGCGGTGGGGGATGACCATCCACCGCCAGCGGCGGGCGGTCGACGTCGACGTGACCGGGGACGGTGTCCGCGTGCGCGCGGAACTGTCGAAGGACGGCGAGGTCGTCGAGGGCCGCGGCGAGTGGCTCGAGGGCAGCCACGTGCTGTTCTGCGTCGGCCAGGTGCCGGCCTCGGACGATCTCGGCCTCGACGCCGTCGGCGTCGACGTCGAGGAGCGGGGGGCGATCCCCGTCGACGGGGTGGGCCGCACGAACGTGCTCACGATCTACGCGGCCGGCGATGTCACGGGCGGGATGATGCTCGCCAGCACGGCCGCCATGCAGGGTCGCAACGCCATCTGGCATTTCATCGGCAAGAGCGTGCAGCCGCTGCGGTCGGACGTGATCGCGCGGTGCGTGTTCACCAACCCGGAGGTCGCCTCCGTCGGCATCCCGGCGGAGCGGGTCGCCGAGCACGGATCCAACGCGATCGAGACGGTCCGGCTCGACTTCTTCAGCAACCCGCGGGCCAAGATGACCGAGCACACCGAGGGCTTCGTCAAGCTGCATGCCCGGCGCGGTTCGGGCACCGTGCTGGGCGGTGTCGTGGTGGCCGACAGCGCCAGCGACCTGGTGACGCCGCTCAGCGTCGCGGTGCGCAACCGCCTGACCGTCGAGCAGATCGCGCACGCGTTCACGATCTACCCGTCGATGGCGGGGTCGCTGCAGGAGACCGCCCGTCAGGTGCTCGCCAGGCAGCCCGACGAAGCGGTGTACTGATATGGTCTAGACCCGTGGCCACGCCGTGCACGGACGCCACCACGCGGCGCTGAGCTTGACGGGGTGCAGGGCCTCGCGCACCCCTGCCCCCAGCTCATCGATGAGCAGCCGCGACAGCCCGGGCCCTCGCGCAGCGGTCGCGGGCCCGGCGTCGTGGCCCGGTCGCACCTCCACTCCACCAGACGCGCATCGACTGCCGATGAGGTCGCGGTCAGGACGGCGGGCGCTCGCGGTGACTGCGCAGGTCGTGGCGCTCCAGATCGCGCTCGAAGCGCGCCCAGCTGACCGACTGCACCGCGTCGGGCTGCTCCTGTGCGGCCCACCGGAAGAACAGGACGGTCATCGCCGTCCACAGCAGGATCCCGCCGCCGACCTTCAGGCTCAGGCCGGCGATCTGCTGATCCAGCACCGCGTCGATCGGATCGAACACGCGCGGTGCCAGCTCGTACAGCCGGTACAGCGGGAACCGCGAGAACGTCAGGAACGACGCGGGCACCGTGGGCAGCACCGAGAGGCCGAACAGGTACAGCAGACGCATCGGGTCGCCCAACCCACCGAGCTCGGGGACCGGTCGGACGATCGGCACCCACACGATGATCGATGCGGCCAGCCAGGCGATGTCCAGCCCGAACGACCCGAGCTGGGTGATCTTCATGGTGTCGACGACCGGCGGCAGTTGCGTGACGATCAACGTGACGTTGAACAGCAGGAACGCGACCCACGGGAAGGTCAGCACCTGCGCGAGGCGCAGCCGCCGTCGCGGTCGGTCACCTGAGCCGCCGTCGACGCCGAGCAGCGCGCGCAGCATCCACGGGGGCGTGCCGACCAGCAGCAGTGGCGCGACCCCGAAGGTCAGCAGCAGCATCCGCAACGCGGCGATGCTGGCGAGGTACCCGGCACCCAGGGGTCCCAGCGGCCACTCCGACGACACGACCAGCAGCACGAGCGCGGCGGTGAACCGCACCGCGTAGTGGCCCGACGACGGCGACCGCGGTGCGGTCGACGTGTGATGGTGCCACATCGCGAACGCGTACGCACCACCGAGCGCGGCAGCGAGCAGCCAGACGCCGAGCAGCGGCCGGTACTCCCAGGTCCATGGTTGGCCCAGCGTCCCGGAGCACCACCAACTGATCTGGTCCACGTCATCCACCCGTCCGGTCAGGCGCCTCGCTCGGTCGCGGCCTCATGACCACTCCCGCACCAGCTTCGGCAGGTCCTCCACCCATTGTGACTGTCGTGTGCCGAACGGGTAGGCGAGCCGCGCACGTCCCGTGGTGTCGAAGGCGAACACCTGCGAGGGATGACCGACCGTGTAGCCGTGGCCGTCCCGGCCCTGCCCGTCGTCGTCCTCCTCGATCGTCGACGGCGGCAGCCCCAGACCATGCAGCACCGCGTCGACCTCCTCGCGCGGCGCCCACAGGCCGATGAACGAGCGGTCGAAGGTCTCGAGGAACTCGCCGAGCACCTCGGGCGTGTCCCGCTCCGGGTCGGCGGTGACGAGCACGACGTTCACCTGGGCCGGGTCCACGGTGGTCTCGTCCAGCGCCGCAGCGATGTTGGCCATGTGGACCGGGCACATGTCCGGGCAGTTCGTGTACCCGAAGTAGACCAGCGTCGGGCGCTCGCGCATCGCTGCGGCGAGGTCGAACGGCCGGCCGTCGGCGGCGGTGAATGACTGCGCGGGCATCCGCGGCGCGCCGTCGACCGCCACGCCGTTCCACCCCGGTGCCGTCACGGCCGCGTCGTCTGCGGCCGCCAGCGTCGCCGTCGTCGTCGTGGGAGTGCATCCGGCGATCGCAGCCAGCGCTGTGAGCGCGGCCAGCAGCCGGAGCACACCCCTGACGCGCAGGTGGTTCGTCATCACGGTGACTGTACGGGTCTGGCAAGTGGTCCGCCGCGCCGCGCGGATCGTCGACGGTCAGCCCAGCGCCGCGGCGACGACAGGGTGTGTGATCTCGCCGTCGCGCACGTTGAGGGCACCCTCGAGCTTCGTGGATCCGGGATCGGACGCCAGCGCGAGCAGGCGCGGCGCCACAGCGGCGGACAGCGCGCGGCTGGCGGTCCGCGGGTACTGGCCGGGCACGTTGGTCACGCAGTAATGGACGACGTCGTGGGCCGTGTACACCGGTTCGGACAACGTGGTCGGTCGCGCGGTCGCGATGCAGCCGCCCTGGTCGATCGCCAGATCGACGATCACCGAACCCGGGCGCATCGACGCGACGTGCTCCTCGGTCACCACCACGGGTGCGCGCGCTCCGGGCACCAACGCGGCGCCGATGACCAGATCGGCGTCGCGCACGACCTCGCCGACCGCCCGCTCGTTCGACGCGACCGTGGTCGTGACGTCCCCGTCGTGGGCGGCCTCACCAAGGCGGGCGAGGTCCACGTCGACACCGACCACGACCGCGTCGAGTCCCTTGGCACCGCGCGCCGCCAGCCCGCCCGCGACCCCGAGCCCGACCACCACCACCCGGGCCTGCGGAACGCCCGCCGCCCCGCCGATCAGGACACCCGACCCGCCGCGGTGGGCGGCGAGGTAGCTGGCGCCGGCGATCGGCGCGACGCGTCCTGCGATCTCGCTCATCGGCGCCAGCAGCGGCAACTTGCCTTTCTCGGTCAGGGTCTCGTACGCGAACGCGGTGACCCCGCTGTCGATCAGCGCGTCCGCCAGGCGCGGTTCGGCGGCCAGGTGCAGGTACGTGAACAGCGTCAGGTCGTCGCGGAAGTGGTCGTACTCCTCCGGTTGCGGCTCCTTGACCTTGACCACCAGGTCGGCCGCCCACGCCTCGGCGGCCGTATCCACGATCTCGGCGCCGACCTTCGCGTACTCGGCGTCGTCGAATCCGGCGCCCGCTCCCGCGCCCGCCTGCACGACCACGTCATGGTCGTCGCGCACGGCCGCCGAGACGGCGTTCGGGTCCAGCGCGACCCGCTGCTCGCGGTCCTTGATCTCGGTCGGTAGGCCGATGCGCATGTGTGCTCCTCCTGGATCGGTGGTTGTCGTCGCGTCTCAGGGCGCGCTGGTGCCCGGCCCGCCCGCTGACCGGTCGGGCTCGGGTGCCCCGAGGCGCGGGTGGAGCCGCAGGACCGCCTCGCCCAGCACGATGTCGAGCGTGTCGACGAGCTCGCCGAGCACCGCACGATCCGCGACGAGCGGTGGCGAGATCTGGATCACCGGTTCGTCGCGGTCGTCGGCACGGCAGATGAGCCCGAGCTCCAACAGGCGACGCGACAGGAAGCCCCGCAGCAGCTCCTCGGACTCCCGGTCGTCGAACCCGATCCTGCGGTCGCGATCCTTGACCAGCTCCAGCGCCCAGAAGTACCCCGTGCCGCGCACGTCGCCGACGATCTCGTGACGTCGATACAGCTCGCGGAGCTGTTCGCCGAACCAGGCCTCGTTGCGTTGCACGTTGCCGAGCACGTCGTCGGACTCGAACACGCCGATGTTGGCGCTCGCGACGGCGCACGCCACCGGATGCCCGCCCCACGTTGATCCGTGGAGGAACATGTCGGTCGGTTCCTTGTTGAGCGCGCGCGCGAGCTCGCTGCGGAACACCATGCCGCCCAGCGGCGCATAAGCGGACGTGACGCCCTTGGCAAACGTGATGATGTCGGGCAGGTAGTCGTACCTCTCGGCACCGGTCCACGTGCCGAGCCGCCCGAACGCGCAGATCACCTCGTCGGACACCAGCAACACGCCGTGCCGGTCGCAGATGTCGCGGACCCGCTGGAAGTACCCCTCGGGGGGCAGGAAGCAGCCGCCGGCGTTCTGCACGGGCTCCAGGAAGACAGCCGACACGGTCTCGGGGCCAGCCTGCTCGATCGCCTCCTCGATCGCCCCTGCCGGGTCGTCGGTCTGCGGCCGGTAGCTGTTGGTGTTCGCGACGTGGATGTGGCCGGGTGCCAACGGCTCGAACGGCTCCGTCAGCGACTGCAGACCGGTGACGCCCAGAGCGCCCAGCGTGGTGCCGTGGTACGCGTAGTGGCGGCTGATGATCTTGTGCCGCTGCGGGTCGCCGCGTGCGGCGTGGTACTGGCGCGCGAGCTTGAGTGCCGACTCGACGGCCTCGGATCCGGAGTTGACGAAGAACGCGTGGTTCAGGTCGGCGGGGAAGCGCTCGGCGAGCTGCGCGGCAAGGTCGATCGCCGGCTGGTGCGCCGTCGCCCAGTTGGTCGCGAACGGCAGCTTGCGCATCTGCCGCGCGGCCGCCTCGACCATCTCGGGACGTCCGTAACCGACCTGCACGCAGAACAGGGCCGACAGGCCGTCGAGGTAGCGGTGGCCCTCCACGTCCCAGACGTAGCACCCCTCGCCCCGGTCGAGCACCGGGATCGATGGTTCGGGGCCCATCCAGTCGTTCGTGCGCGTGAAGTGCAGCCACAGGTGTCCGTCTGCCAGCGTGTGGGCGCTATTCGACTGGTCGTGACCTACCGCTTCGCTGCTTGAGGTCATTCGCTCATCCTTCGATGTTGCTCATGACGTGCTTGATCCGCGTGTACTCCTCGAACCCGTACATCGACAGGTCCTTGCCGTGGCCGGTGTGCTTGAAGCCACCGTGGGGCATCTCCGCAACGACCGGGATGTGCGTGTTGATCCACACGGTGCCGAAGTCCAGGCCGGCCGCCATGCGCATCGCGCGGCCGTGGTCACGGGTCCACACGCTGGCCGCCAGGCCGTACTCGACGTCGTTGCCCCAGGCCAGTGCCTTCTGCTCGTCGTCGAAGCGCTGGACGGTGATGACCGGACCGAAGATCTCCGTCTGGATCATCTCATCATCCTGGTGCAGGTCGGCCACGACGGTCGGCGCCCAGAAGAACCCGCCATCACCCGTCCGCGCCCCGCCGGTGACGACCTGCGCGTGGTCCGGTCGGCGCTCGAAGAAGCCGGCCACGCGTGCGAGCTGCTCGGAGTTGTTGAGCGGTCCGTAGTCGACACCGTCCTCGTACGGGCCACCCGTCCTCGTCGACCGCGCCTGGTCGGCCAGTGCGGTGACGACGTCGTCGTGGATGCCGGGTGCGGCCAGCACCCGGGTGGCCGCCGTGCAGTCCTGGCCGGCGTTGTAGTAGGCCGCGCCGGCGATGATCTCGGCCGCAGCGTCGAGGTCGGCGTCGTCGAACACGATGACGGGCGCCTTGCCGCCCAGCTCGAGGTGGACGCGTTTGAGGTCGGCGGCGGCGGCCTCTGCGACCTGCATGCCCGCACGCACGCTCCCGGTGACCGACACCATGTCGGGGATGTCGTGGGCCACCAGGGCCCGCCCCGTGTCCCGGTCCCCGCACACGACGTTGAACACGCCGGGTGGCAGGAACTCGGCCATGATCTCCGCCATCATCACCGTGCTGACCGGCGTCGTGTCCGAGGGCTTGAGCACGACCGTGTTGCCCGCGGCGATGGCGGGAGCGAACTTCCACACCGCCATCATCAGCGGGTAGTTCCACGGCGTGACCTGTGCGCACACGCCCACCGGCTCGCGGCGGATCATCGAGGTGTGTCCCGCCATGTACTCGCCGGCGGCTCGACCCTCGAGCACGCGGGCGGCGCCGGCGAAGAACCGGATCTGGTCGCACGCGTCAGGAAGCTCGCCCTCGAGCGTCATCTGGTACGGCTTGCCCGTGTTGTCGCACTCCGCGCGGATCAGCGCCTCGGCGTGCTCCTCGAACGCGTCGGCGATGCGCAGCAGCGCCCGGCTGCGCTCCGCTGGTGGCACCCGACGCCATGTGTCGAACGCACGCGCCGCCGCCCGACAGGCGGCGTCGACGTCAGCGGTGCCCGAGACCGGCGCGCGGGCGAGCTCGAGACCGGTCGACGGATCGATGAGCGGCGCAGTGGGTCCGTCTTCAGCGGGCTGCAGCCGCCCGTCGATGAAGTTCTCAACGCGGTGAAGCCGCTCCTGCCCGTGTCGCGTGGAACCAGGATCCACGGAGGTCTGCATGGGTCGTTCGGCCATGGCCGTCGCCTCCTCATGATCGCACGGTACGACAGGCGCACGTGTGCGATCAGATCCGCGGGACGTGCGTCGCCGGCCCGAGCGTAGGTTCATACCCACAGTGGGGGCTGAACGATACGTCGTGCCCATGTCGGTGTTCCATGTGGCGGCGCCGCGCGGTACCGTCCCACGCGGACAACTCCACGGCCTGTTCCACTCCTGCGGCGGGAGATCGGTGCACAGAGTGCGCAGTCAACGTGCAGTCGGCTCGGCCCTCGCGGCGACCGTCACGATGGTGCTCGTGATGACTGCGGCTCCCGCCGGCGCCGCGGCGCCGCTCCGCGACGTCGTCGACGAGGACGGGCCGTCGGGCCCCGTCGTCGAGGGGGCGGAGGATGGCGCGGCACTGACACGTGCGATGGACGTGACCGGCGATCCGCGTGCGCACATCGATGGCGTCTGGACGGATCCCGTGCAGTGGCCGTTGAGCGCCATCCACGGCATCGTCCTGCCCGACGGCACGGTCATGACGTACGGCACCGACGAGAACGGACGCAACTCCAAGGGCTTCACGTACGACGTGTGGGACCCGACGAAGGGCATGGGCGCGTCGAGCCACACGACGCTGCCGGTCGGGACGAGCACCAACCTGTTCTGCAGCGCGCAGACCGTGCTGCCGTGGAATGGCCAGGTGCTGCTGACCGGGGGCGAGGAGTACGGGTTCCCGGGCGGCACGGAGAACGACGCTGTCGACGACGTCAACCTGTTCGACCCCGCCAGCCGCACCGTCACGCGTCTCGCGGACTCGATGTCCCGCGCCCGTTGGTATCCGACGGTCACGACGATGCCCAACGGCGAGGTCCTCGTCCACGGCGGTCGCGACGACAAGCCGGACGCCACCCCGGCGACCATGCCCGAGGCCTACCACCCGACGAACGGCTGGCGGCGGTTGACCGGCGCAACGTCGTCGGACGTGTACGGCAGCGGTCGGTGGTTCTACCCGCGCAGCTGGGTGGCACCGAACGGTCGGGTGTTCATCGTGACCAAGGGTGACCGGGGCATGTGGTCGTTGAACCCGTCCGGCAGTGGGTCAATGACGAGGCTGGGGACCTACCCGGGGTCGACGACGAACAACACCACGCCGGCCGCGATGTTCGACATCGGCAGGATCCTGCTCACGAAGGCGGGGGGCCAGGCGTCGGTGATCGACATCAACGGGGCGAGCCCGCGCGTGACGCCGACCGCGTCGCTGGGGTCCTACCGCTCGTGGGCGGACGCGACCGTCCTGCCCGACGGGCAGGTGCTCGTGACCGGCGGTGCGAGCCAGACCCAGCGGCTCGCCTACGCCGTCCGCGCGGCCGAGCTGTGGGATCCGGCCACCGGCACGTGGCACCGGGGCGCGGCGGCCGCGCGGGCGCGGCTGTACCACTCCAGCGCCGTCCTCCTGCCCGACGCCACCGTGCTGACCGCCGGCGGCGGTCCGCCCGGACCGGTCGTCAACCTCAACGCGGAGATCTACCACCCGCCGTACCTGTTCGCCCGTGACGGGTCCGGTCAGCTCGCGAGCCGCCCGGTGATCACCAGCCACACCCCGGTCCGCTACGGCGGCAGCTTCGCCGTCGACCTCGGCGGCTCCCGCACGATCTCCCAGGTCGTCCTCGTCCGCTCGGGATCGACCACCCACAGCTTCGACATGGACCAGCGACGGGTGCCACTCGACTTCACGCAGAGCGGCGACACCCTGACGGTCTCCGGGCCGCCCAACGCGCGGATCGCGCCGCCCGGCCAGTACATGCTGTTCGCGATCGACAGCAACGGTGTGCCGTCCGAGGCGTCGATCCTGCGGTTGAACACCGTCAGCGCACCCAGCACCACTGCGGTCCAGGCCGGCGACCTGACGCTCGCCAACAGCGACCTGGGCGGACGCTGGATCACCGCGACGTTCAAGCGCCCGTTCGCGCGCCGACCCGTCGTGGTGGTCGGCGACGCCTCGTTCAACGGCAGTGCGCCCGTGCACACGCGCATCCGCAACGTCACGACGACTGGCTTCCAGCTCAGGCTGGAGGAGTGGCCCTACCAGGACGGCAGCCACACGTTCGAGACCATCGGCTACGTGGCGGCGGAGCCGGGCAGGCACAGGCTCGGCAACATGACCATCGAGGCGGGTGCCATGACCGGTGCGGACGGCCGTCGGCGCAGGCGCTTCTCGACGCCGTTCGACCGCGCCCCCGTCGTGCTCGCCACGGTGGCGAGCACGTTCAGCGGCCGCCCGGTCACGACGCGTATCAGCGACGTGCGCCGCGGGGACTTCAGCGTCCGCCTGCAGGGTCAGGAGTCCGATGTCACGTCGGGGCGGTTGCACGGGTCCGAGACGGTGCACCACATCGCCTTCAGCCTGGGCTCGGGGTGGCTTGCGGGCCAGCGGCTGCGCGCGGGCAGGACGAGTGCGCAGGTCACCCACCAATGGCGGACGATCTGGTTCGGTGCCAGCCGGCCGGACGGCGTGCTGTTGTCGGCGATGCAGTCCTTCAAGGGCTCGGACACCGCCACGTTGCGGTACCGCGACCTGCGTGACCGCCGCGCGCAGGTACGGGTCCACGAGGACATGTCGCGCGACCGTGAGCTGCGCCATGGGCCCGAGAAGGCGGGCTGGGTCGTGATCGGCGCACGGTGAGGCCGGGACCGGCCGGGTCGCTCAGGTGTCGACCGTGTCGACGGTGAACAGCGGGTCGCCCTGCTGGACCACGGCACCCGGTTCGACGAACACCGTGCCGATCACGCCGTCGCGGTGCGCGAGCACGTGGTTCTCCATCTTCATCGCCTCGAGGACCAGGACCAGCTCGCCGGCCTCGACCGCGTCGCCGACGGCGGCCGCCAGCTTGACCACGGTGCCCTGCATGGGCGCCGTCACGCGGGCGTCGTCACTGCCGCCGACCGAGGATGCCCTCCGCCGGCGCCGCCGCGGTGTGCCGTTCCGGTCGGCATCGTCGTCGGCGAACACCGCGACCTGCAGCGCGCGACCATCGATCTCGACCGTGTAGGTCCGTGACGGCGCCTCCGGGCCGTCGGCGGGTACCGCGTCCGTGTCCGGTGGCAGCACGCTCAGATCCCACTCCTGCTCCACGCTGATCGTCGACACCGTGCCGGCGACCATGTCGGGGTGCGCGAGCGCGAGGCGGTGGAACGGCAGGGTCGTGGGAACGCCTTCGACCACGAACTCGTCCACCGCGCGTGCCAGCGTGCGCCGCGCATGATCACGGTCGGCTCCGTAGGCGATCAACTTGGCGAGCAGCGAGTCGTACATCGACGGCACGTCCCAGCCGGCGACAACGCCGGCATCGACGCGGACACCGGGACCGGCGGGCTGTTCCCAGCGGGTGATCCGGCCAGCCGCCGGGGCGAAGCCCGCAGCCGGCCGCTCGGCATTGATGCGCACCTCGATGGCGTGCCCCCTGGGCACGAGGTCGTCGGCGGTCCACGGCAGTGCCTGGCCGGCCGCGACCCTCAGCTGCCAGTGCACCAGATCGATGCCGGTCACCAGTTCGGTGACGGGGTGCTCGACCTGGAGGCGCGTGTTCATCTCGAGGAAGTAGAACCGTCCGTCCTCGACGAGGAACTCCACGGTGCCGGCGCCGGTGTAGCCGACCTCGCGGCTCACCGCGACGGCGGCCGCCCCGAGGTCGCGCCGCAGCGCCTCGTCGAGGCCCGGCGCCGGCGCCTCCTCGATCAGCTTCTGGTGGCGCCGCTGCGTCGAGCAGTCGCGCTCGCCCAGGAACAGGCACGTGCCGTGCTCATCGGCGAGGACCTGGGCTTCGACGTGGCGGGGACGGCGCAGGTACCGCTCGACGTACACCTCGCCCCGGCCGAACGACGCGACCGCCTCACGTCTCGCCGCCTCGAGCGCCTCGTCGAGCTGCTCGGGTGCGTCGACGACGCGCAGGCCGCGGCCGCCTCCGCCGAACGCGGCCTTGACGGCGACGGGATAGCCGTGCTCCGCGGCGAAGTCGCGCACGACGTCCGCGTCCTCGGTCGGTTCGTGCGTGCCGGGCACCACCGGCACACCGGCGGCCCGGGCGTTGGCCCGCGCCGACAGCTTGTCCCCCATCGCGGTGATGGCGTCCGGACGCGGACCGACCCACACGAGGCCGGCGTCGGTCACGGCGCGCGCCGCATCAGCGCTCTCGGACAGGAAGCCGTAGCCGGGGTGGACAGCGGTCGCGCCGGACCGCTCGGCCACGGCCAGCACACGCTCCAGGTGCAGGTAGCTCTCCGCGGGTGGCGCCGGACCCAGCAGGAACGCGTCGTCGACGCCGGTCAGCCACGGGGCGCCCCGGTCGACCTCCGAGTAGACGCCGATGGTCCGGATGTCCAGCTCGCGGCACGCGCGGAAGATGCGCCAGGCGATCTCGCCACGGTTGGCGACCAGGACCGAGGCCAGCGGCGGCGTGGGTGCGGGCACGACGGAGGCAACCTTCACGTGGACACGGGTGGGCAGACGCATGCTACTTGGCCGGGCTCCGCCGGCGTCGTCGACGGGCGGTGGGCTGTCCAACGCGGTCGCGTGCGAACCGGCGCTACAATGCCGCCGTCTTCCGCCGATGCTGTGGTGATCGTCGTCGGCGGGATCCCAGCCGCGATCAATGAGGACTGCACCCGATGGGGCGACCGCTGCGCATCATCCTGACCGTCGTGACCGGTCTGCTGCTGGCGGGCTGCCTGAGCTCCGAGCCGAAGATCGCCGAGGTCGAGCAGGTCGCCGCCGTGCAGCGGGAGGCGATGCAGGCGACCGAGTCCGCCGAGGGCGGTGACGAAGGCGGCGGTGGCGAGGGCGGCGGTAGTCCGGCCACCTGGGTCGCCATCGACATCGAGTACGCGGACGCGCCACAGGAGGTGCCCGCGGGCCCGGTCGAGGTCGAGTTCGACAACCAGGGCGCCATCGAGCACAACGTCGTGATCGAGGAGCTCGGTGACGAGAAGATCCTCGAAGCGCCGGGCGGCGGCACCGACAGCGCCACCGTCGAGTTCGAGGCCGGCGAGTACACGTACTACTGCGACGTACCCGGCCACCGGGCGACCATGGAGGGCGCGCTGACGGTCAGCGGCTGAGCTCGGACGGGCTCTCGATCGGTGGGTGGCCGCGCGACTCGAGGCGCGCGGCGCGGACCCAGCGCGACGGACGCCGGGGCGACGGCTGCTTCGTGGCGACGCTGTCCCGTCGCCGCGCGTCGAGCGCTGCCGTCACGGCCGCGATCTCCAGATCGGTGGCGTCGCCGTCGAGGATGACGATGCGTGGGCCGGTCATGGTTCGCAAGTCTCGCACGGTCCGGCCCGCACGACGCCTGTTCCAACCTGTGCGACAGGTCGTGCATGACGGCCCGGTCCGCTAGGGTGAGTCGGCATCATGCGGCGAGGGGCGACGTTCACCAGTCGGAGGCTCGGATCCGTGCTGCTCGTCAGCGCGCTGGCGGCGTGCGCGCCGAGCGGGGCCGATCCCGCGATGGAATGGACGGCGTTCGACGAGACCGCGTGCCCGGAGAGCTCGGACGCCGCGAACTGCTTCGTGCTGCGCGCCGAGAGCCAGGGCACCCGTGACGGCAAGGGGCTGTGCGAGGTGCACGCGATCGGTGAGGACGGCGCGCACCTGTCCACGGCGGCGTCGTTCGGGCCGGTGGCGCTGTCGCCCGGCATGACGTTCGAGTGGCTGGTCGAGCTGCCGGCCGTGGACGAGCCGTCCTTTGACGGCTGGCTGCCCGAGTGCGTCGCCTCGGCCGCCGGCTGAGCGCGTCCGCGGACACCTCGGCGCGTCGGCGATCACGGTCCCCAAGGGTTGCGCCGGATCCGGCCTCGGTGCCGGTCACAGCGGGATGTTGCCGTGCTTGCGCGGGGGGCGCTGCACCCGCTTGGTGCTGGCCAGGTGCAGCGCCTTGACCAGCTTGGGTCGGGTTTCGGAGGGCTCGATCACCGCGTCGAGGTAGCCGCGCTCGGCCGCGCGCCACGGGTTCGCCAGCTCGGCCTGGTACTGCGCGACGAAGGCGGCGCGTGCCGCGTCGACATCCTGCACCGCCGCGAGCTCCCGGCGGTGCAGGATGTTGACGGCGCCCTGCGCGCCCATGACCGCGATCTCGGCGGTCGGCCACGCGTAGTTCATGTCGGCGCCCGCGTGCGTGGAGCCCATCACGTCGTACGCCCCGCCGTAGGCCTTCCGCAGGATGACCGTCAGCTTGGGCACGGTGGCCTCGCAGTAGGCGTACAGCAGCTTGGCGCCGTGGCGGATGATGCCGCCCCACTCCTGGTCCGTGCCGGGCATGAACCCCGGGACGTCGACGAAGGTCACGATCGGGATGTTGAAGGCGTCGCACGTGCGCACGAACCGTGCCCCCTTCTGCGACGACTCGGTGTCGAGCACGCCGGCCAGGTGCATCGGCTGATTCGCCACGATGCCGACCGACGTGCCGTCCAGGCGCGCGAAGCCGACCACGATGTTGGGCGCCCAGTGCGGGTGCACCTCGAAGAACTCGCCGTCGTCGACGACGCGAGCGACGATCTCGCGCACGTCGTAGGGGACGTTGGCCGAGTCCGGCATGAAGCCGTCCAGGCCGGGGTCCAGCCGTTCCGGGTCATCGGTGGCCGGCAGGCGCGGTGGATCCTCCAGGTTGTTCTGCGGCAGGTAGCCGAGCAGGAACCGGATGTCGTCGAGGCAGGTCTGTTCGTCGTCTGCCGCGACGTGGGCCACGCCGGACCGTGTGCTGTGCGCCATGGCGCCGCCCAGCTCCTCGAACGACACGTCCTCGCCCGTGACGGTCTTGATCACCTCCGGACCGGTGATGAACATGTGCGACGTCTCGCGGACCATCAGGACGAAGTCCGTCATGGCCGGGGAGTAGACCGCACCCCCCGCGCACGGACCCATGACCGCCGAGATCTGCGGGATGACGCCGGACGCCTGGACGTTGCGGAAGAAGATCTCGCCGTAGCCACCCAGCGCCACGACGCCCTCCTGGATGCGGGCGCCACCGGAGTCGTTGATGCCGATCATGGGCACGCCCATGCGCACGCACATGTCCATGACCTTGCAGATCTTCTCGGCGAACACCTCGCCCAGCGAGCCGCCGAACACGGTGAAGTCCTGGCTGAACACGCCGACCTGCCGACCGTCGACCGTTCCGTACCCGGTGACCACGCCGTCACCGTAGATCCTGCGGTCCTCGACGCCGAACCCCCGGGCACGGTGCACGGCGAGGCTGTCGAGCTCGACGAACGATCCGGGATCGAGCAGCAGGTCGAGGCGCTCGCGGGCGGTGAGCTTGCCCTTCTCGTGCTGTTTGGCGATGGCGCGCTCGCTGCCCGCATGCTCCGCCTCGTGGATGCGGCGGCGCAGCTCGGCGAGCTTCTCGGCGGTCGTGTCCGTCAACGCATCGCCTTTCGCCGATGACTGCCCCGCAGCACGTGGTCACGTCCAGCTACGGCTGCACATTGTGTCCGCACCGGCCACGACCGGGCGCCACGTCATGCTCGCACGGCACACGGGTCACCACGACCGCGGCGGCGTCGGGCAAGGTAGCGTCTGGTGTGTCGAGCGTGTGGAGGGGGTCGTGAGCCAACCGCCGGGCAGTGTGCTGCAGCACCTCGTGACCGGACCGACGCTGATCTCGCACGTGCTGTGGTTCGACAGCATCGGATCGACGAACGCGGAGGTGGCGCGCCGGGCGGCCGGCGGTGCCGAGGCCGGGTTGCTGGTGCTGGCCGATGAGCAGACCACGGGCCGGGGACGGCAGGGTCGCCGGTGGACGGCGCCGCCGGGAACGTCGCTGATGGGTTCGCTGCTGCTGCGTCCGGAGCGGCCGCTCACCCAGGTCGCGCTGCTGCCACTGCTGATCGGGCTGGCACTGGCCGAGGCGTGCGAGCAGAACGTGTCGGGTGCGCAGCTGAGCCTGAAGTGGCCGAACGACCTGTTGGCCGATGCACGCAAGTGCGCGGGGATCCTCGTCGAGGTGCCATCCGCCGACATGGTCGTCGCCGGGATCGGGGTCAACGTCGACTGGCGGGACGTCGAGCGCCCCGCCGAACTTGTGGACGCGACGTCGCTGTCCGAGGTCGGGTGGGGCGCGGTGGACCGCTGGCGCCTGCTCCCGTCGCTGATCGAACGACTGGACGTGCGCTACGACGCGTGGCTGGCGGACCCGACGGGCTTCCTGCCGGCCTACCGTGAACGCTGCGCGACGCTGGGGGCGACGGTGCGCGTCGAGCAGGTCGACGGCGCGGCGATCGATGGCACGGCTGCGGGCGTCGGCGCCGACGGCGGGCTGGTGGTCGACACCGGCCGTGCCGTCGTGGTCGTGCACGCCGGCGATGTGCACCACGTGCGGTACCGCTGACCGGCGTCGCGCAGTGCCGGCTGGGTCAGTCCCGACCGATGGATCGCGCCGGAGTCAGGCGCCGAAGGCATCCTCGGTGACTGCCGGTCGCGGATCGCCGGTGAGCTCCCGCAGCAGTTCCACGCCCTCCTCCGGACCGGTCGCCAGCAGACGGTCGCCCATCTCGAGCGCCCGGTAGCCGCGGGGCCGGTAGATCCACCGTCCTCCGCGGTGGATCGCCAGCACGTACATCCCGGTCTCGGTCTCGATGGTCAGCTCGCGCAGGCTGCGCCCCTCCGCGGTCGATCCCTCGTTGACGATCGCATCGCTGACGATCTCGTCCGCCTCGGCCAGCGCGGCGGCGATGACCGGGTGCGGGTCGTCGTCGGATTCCGCGACACGTGTCATCTCCTGCGCCGCGTCGGCGATGCGCTCGCTGGACTGCCCGATCTGCATCAGTCCGCGCAACTCATCGATGTCGTCGTCGTCCAGATCCCTCGCCGCCCGCAGCACCCAGCGCTGCAGGTCGTGGTACAGGTCGTCACACCGGTCCTCGAGCCGGCCCACCTCGGAGGCCAGACCCGCGTCGCGGAACAGGATCGCCGAGTAGGCCATGCCGACCGCGACCTCGGCGATGTTCTTGAGCTCGACGAGCAGGTCGACCGCGCGGTCGAGGTTCGACAGCCGGGCCTGCTCGGCGGGAGGGCGTAGGCCGAACGCGTCGCCGCCGGCGAGCTCGCGGACCAGGTCGACACCGTCGCGTGGTCCCTGGAGGATCAGGACGTCGCCGTCGGCCAGCACGAAGTCGCCGTCCGGGCCGTAGACGAAATCGACGTCGCGGCGCAGGGCGATGATCCACATGCCCGTCTCGCTGGGCAGCATGGCGTCAGCCAGCGTGCGGTTGGCCAGCTCGTTGCCGTCCCGCAGCTTGACCCGCGCCATCACCTCCTCGGCGTGGCGCAGGTCGTCGCGCAGCTCGCTGGGCACGCCGAGGTCTTTGAGCACGACCCTGGCGATGTCCTCGGCGGCGTCGGCGATCTCCTCCATGGAGTTGGCCATGCCGAGGATGGCGGCCATGTCCTCGGCGTCGTCCGGCGAACGGCTCGCGAGCATGCACACGATGCGCATCTCGCGGACGGCCTGGTCCATTCGCTCCTCGAGGTGGATCACCTCACGCGCCAGGTCGTCGTCGTCGAAGAAGACCGCGGCGTAGGCCAGGTCCACCATCAGTTCCGACGCGTCCTTGGCGTCGGTCAGCAGCTCCTTGAGGTTGCGCACTACACGTGACCCACTGCTGCGCTACGTGACGTCAGGTCGTGACCTGCCGCTTCGCTACTTGAGGTCATGAGTATCAGAGTCCTACCACTGCGATGCCGATCACAAGACAGAGGATGCCGAGAAAGTCGATGCTCGATGTGACGATCGGGATGCTCGACGTGTCGGGGTCGAGCCCGAACCGGTACGACGCGGTGGCGGCGTAGTACGCGACCACGAACACCACTGCGATCGACAGCAGGCCACCGATGTCCACGGCACCCACCAGCGCCGCCGTGGAGGGCGAGCTGATGCGGAACACCGCGGCGCCCACCCGCGTCGCGAGCCCCACGACCGTGAAGCCGATCAGCCCCAGCAGGACGGTCATGCTGCCCTCCAGCATCGCCCTCCCGCTCGGCGCGCGGTCCGGCTGCAGCAGACCGGTGTGCAGCTGCGAGGACAGGCGGGCCGAGAGGATGCCACCGAGCGCGCCCGACGAGGCGATGAACGGCGGGATCGCGACGAGCAGGGCGGGATCGGCGATCAGCGTGTCCAACCGCGTCTCCAGCACGGTTCCCGCCAGCACACCCATCACCGCCGCGTAGCACAGCACGGGCGTGCTCTCGCGCACGATCGTGCGTGCGAGCGGGCTGGGATGGCGCACGCCGTAGACGGCGGCGACGACCGCCGCCACGATCAGCGCTCCACCGAGGACCACGTGGACGATCGGTGAACCGAGCAGCAGCACGCCGAGCAGCAGCGCCGGCAGCGTCGAGATGTCGGCGGTCGCGCTGATCACCGGCGTTCCGATGGCGTCCATGTCCCAGCTGCGCGCCTGCGCGGTGCGGGCCAGCGCGAGCGTGACCGCGAGAACGACCGCGCTCGACAGCACCGCGCCGACCGCCGAGACGATCACCAGTTGGAACACGTCGACGGCCTGGAGCCCGAACAGGGCGGACGAGCCGGCCGCCAGCGCACCGGTCAGCGCGGCGGTCGACAGCGACACCAGCAGCGCCGCCTCGATGTTGTCGGCGAGGAAGCTGCCGCGTCGCAGATCCGTCGTGAACTGGCCCATCAACATGCCGGTTCCCAGTCGGGCGCCCAGCGCGCCGAAGATCGCTCCGCGCATGCCGATGGCCGACGGCACCAGCACGAGCAGCCCCGGCGTGTCGGCCAGCGTGCCCTCCATCCCACCGAGGATGATGCCGGCGAACAGCGTGACGGTGATGCAGATCGTCAACGCCGTCACGCCCTGCCGCAATGTGGCACGCTCCGCCGACCAGTGCGACAGCATCCGTCGCACGGCGTGTCTGAACGGCTGCAGACGGCGCACGGCGACCGGAGTCTAGGTGGTGGCGCCGCGCTGGCGCGTGGTCGCGGCGTCACCGACGGACATGAGCGGCACGGCGAGCGTCCCGATGGCGTCCGGCCCGCGGCGCCCGGAGCGCGGGTCCCGACGGTAGCCTGCGGTCAGAACGGGCGAAGGTTGGAGGTGCCATGGCCGACGGCTTCGTACTGACCGAGGAGCATTTGGCGTTCCGCGACGTGGTCCGCGAGATCTGTGCTGACCGGATCGCCCCGCGGGCGGCGGAGATCGACCGGAGCGGTGAGTTCCCGAGCGACGTCGCCAAGACGCTGGCCGACAACGGGTTGCTGGGCCTGCACGTCCCCACCGAGTACGGCGGGTCGGGCGCGGACACGCTCACGTTCTGCCTGCTGGTCGAGGAGGTCGCGCGGGTCTGCGCGTCGTCATCGGTGATCCCGCTCGTGCAGAAGCTGGGCAGCATGCCGCTGCTCATGGCCGCCAGCCACGAGCAGAAGCAGCGCTGGTTCCCGGCCATCGCCTCCGGCGAGGACCTGATCAGCTACTGCATCTCGGAGGCCGAGGCGGGCTCGGATCCCGCATCGATGCGCACGACCGCCGTGCGTGACGGGGACGACTGGGTGCTCAACGGCACCAAGACGTGGATCTCGATGGCGTCGGCGTCGCAGGCGTTCACCGTGCTGGCGAAGACCGATCCCGACGCGGGTGCACGCGGGGTCAGCGCATTCTACGTCCGTCACGACGACCCGGGATTCTCGGTCGGCAGGGCCGAGGACAAGCTGGGCATCAAGGGATCGCCGACCTGCCAGGTGCACTTCGACGACTGCCGCATCCCCGGCGACCGCCTCCTCGGCGAGCAGGACCGGGGCTTTTTCTACGCGATGCAGGCGTTCGACCACACCCGGCTGGTCGTCGGCGCGCAGGCGGTCGGCATCGCCCAGGGCGCCATTGACGCGGCGAGCGCCTACGTCGCCCAGCGGAGGCAGTTCGGCCGGCCGGTCGGCGCGTTCCAGGGCGTGCAGTTCAAGCTCGCCGACATGGTCACCGAGACGGCCGCCGCGCGCCAGTTGGTCTACACGGCCGCCGCGAAGGCCGACCGCGGCGACGACGACCTGACGCTGTACAGCTCGATGGCCAAGCTCAAGGCGGGCGATGTCGCGATGGCCGTGACCACCGACGCCGTGCAGCTCCACGGCGGCTACGGCTACACGAAGGACTACCCGGTCGAGCGCTTCATGCGGGACGCCAAGATCACCCAGATCTACGAGGGCACCCAGGAGATCCAGCGCGTGGTCATCGCACGTCAGGTGCTGGGGCGCCTCTCGTGACCGCCGGTACCCCACGCGCCAGCGAGGTCGTCTTCGCCCGACCCATGGAGATCACCGACTCCAACGCGCTGGGCAAGGTCCACGGCGGTGTGGTCATGCGGGCCGTGGACTCCGCCGCGGGCACCGCGGCCGCACGGCACTGCGGGACGGTCTGCGTCACGGCGGCGATCGACGGCCTGTCGTTCCTCGAGCCGGTCGACGTCGGTGACATCCTGATCGTCCAGGCGCGCGTCAACGATGTCGGCCGGACCTCGTTGGAGGTCGGCGTCAAGGTCGAGGCCGAGCCGTGGCACGGAGGGCAGCGCCGGCACACGACCAGCGCCTACCTGCTGATGGTGTCGTTGGATGCCGATGGTCGACCGACCAAGGTCCCGCCGCTGCATCCCGAGACGGCCGACGACCGGCGGCGGCAGGAGCAGGCCCGGATCCGGCGTGAGCTGCGCAACGAGCGGCTGCGCCGTCTCAACGCGTACGGCAACGACGACACCCCGGCCGACGACAACTGGCGCGGTGATGACGGTCGACACGACGAGGCCGCGGCGGACGCGTCGCGACGCGCGGGGTGACGACCGCCGACGGCACCGGCCGGCCGCGTGGCTGTTACGGGTCGAGCTCGACCGTGTCGATCCCTGCCGGGGCGTCCGACAGCGCGTCGGGTGCCACCACAGCGGCGGTGACCCGCTCGGTCACCCAGCGCCGCCATGGCGGCGCGGCGTCGTCGGACCGTGCGCCGACCAGGCTCCCGCCCGCCAGCACCACGCCGGCCAGGACCTCGATGCCCGCAGCGCTGTCGAGCGGCGCGGCCAGACCTACCCGGGCGCTCTCGCCGAGCCGTCCCCGCCACCGGCCCGCTCCCGCGAGGACGTCGGCCTGGTCACGGCGATCTGCCGTGGTCACCAGAGCCGGTGACGCGGGATGCACCGCCTGGTCGTCGTACTCGTCGGCATAGGCGTGCACGTCCTCGCCGAGCACCACCAGACCGTCCCGCGGCTGTAGTGGCTCCACCGGTTCGGCGCGCAACCCGTCGCCCACGACCACGACGGGCCCGCGGGGATGTCGGTCGAGCCGGGACGTGTGGCAGCACACCGCCGTCGCGTCGGTCCGTGGTGTGCCGGCGATCTCGGGCATGACGGCGGCACCCAGCTTCCAGCAGGCGAGGGTGAGCACCGCTGCCGTCCAGTGGCCGTCGACGTCCAGCAGCACCGTGTCGCCCGGCCGCACGTCGACGTCCTCCGCGAGCAGGTGGGCGGTCTTGGCGGCCCAGTTGTCCGCGGTCGCGTACGACAACTCCGTGCGGGCACCTGTCCGGTCGTCGTAGACCGTCAGCAGCGGCCGGTCCCGCAACGTGCGCGTGCGTTCCTCCACGACGCGCGCGAGGGTCACTGCGCTGGCTGATCGGTCCATGCTGTCTCCTTCGTCCACGGTCGTGCGACGTGCTAGCGTCATCCGATGACACGCCGGTCGATCCGGCTATCACGTGGCGGTATATCCAGCCGGTTCTCCAGCACGGAAGGTCGTTGCGCTGTCGGACTTCTTCGACATGCGAAAGGACAGTGGGTGGCTTCCTTCAGCCGGCCCACCACCTCGTCGTCGCCGCGTCGCGACGGTGCTGCGGCGCAGCCTACTCGTGGCCGTCTGCTTCGCTCTCGGCGTCGCCCTGGCGCTCGGAGCGCTGGTCTGGCAGGGCCGTCACGAGCTGATCGGCACCCAGATCTCGCTGGACACGCTGGGACAGCCTCCCGTGTCGGAGGGCCCCTCGGAGCCGCAGGGCCTCAGCGGGGCGCGGACCGTGCTGCTGGTGGGCGACGACTCGGGCGAGGATCTCAGCCAGGGCTTCCGCAACCTGGGTGCCGGTGAGCGGGAGGGTCACCGCACCGACACGATCATGGTGCTGCGCATCGATCCACAGGGCGGGAAGGTCACCGGCATCAACTTCCCGCGCGACCTGCTGGTCACGCTCTGCGACGGCTCGCGCCAGCGGATCAACGCCGCCTGGTACGTGGGTGGACCGGACTGCCTGGTCGAGACGGTACGTGACTTCGCCGGCCTGCAGATCGACCACTACGTCCAGGTCAACTTCGAGGGGTTCGTCAAGATCGTCGATGCGGTCGGGGGCGTGGAGATGTACCTCGAGGAGCCGATGCAGGACAGCAAGGCGCACGTCGACCTGCCGCGCGGCTGCGTCTCGCTCGACGGCCGCGATGCACTGGGCTTCGTGCGCAGCCGCATGGACAACGACTTCGGACGCATCGCGCGTCAGCAGCGGTTCCTGAAGGAGCTCGCCGACCGGGCCACGAGCGTCAGCGTGCTGGCCAACCCCGTGCGGCTGTTCCAGCTCGTCGACAGCGTGGGCGAGCTGCTGACGGTCGACGAGGGCCTGGGCATCGGGACCATGCGGGAGTTTGCGCTCACGCTGCGCGATGTCGGCGCCGGCGACATCAGCATGGGCACGATTCCGACGGTGACCGACAGCAGCACGGGTGCCTACTACGAGATCCCGGTCGAGAGCGGAACCCGTGAGCTCCTGCAGGCGTTCGAGCGGGACGAGCTGGCGCAGTATCTCGGCGACGCGCCGGTCGACGAGCCCCAGCCGTCGGAGTCGGCCGCGCCCGAGCCGAAGATCCCCGTCGACGATCTCTCGCCGGTGACCGTGCTCAACGCATCGAACATCACAGGACTGGCGGCCAGCACGGCCGAGGTGCTCGCCGAGGCAGGGATGACCGTCGCCATGGTCGGCGACGCCGACCGCCCGGAGCCGGCCGGCGTCGTGATCACCTACCCGCCGGGCAAGTTGAGCGAGGCGCAGTCGCTGCGCATGGCCGCGTTCCCCGACGCGACGCTCGAGCTGGGCGACGAGTCGGAGACGCTCACGGTGATCGTCGACAGCGATCTCGACCCAGACCTCATCGACGTCGTCGGGGCAGAAGAGGACGAGAAGTCACCACAGGAGCGTCAGACCGCGCCGCCCCGCCCCGAGTACATCAACGCCGACGTTGACACCGTCGACCGCTGCTGACTGACCGATGGCGACACGATGCCGGTCACAGGCGATCCGGTGACCCAGCGGTCCGAGGGCGTCCCGGCGTCCTTCGTCGACGACGGTGGGGATGGCACGGCGGGCGCCGACTGGCCACACGTCTCGGTGGTCATGGCGGTGCGCAACGAAGCGCGGCACCTGCGCGACGCAGTCACCTCGGTGCTGGCGCAGGGCTACCCCGGTCCGCTCGACGTGACCATCGCCGTCGGCCCGTCCGATGATGCGACGGAGGACGTACTGGCCGACCTCGCGCGGGACGAGCGGGTGTTGGCGGTCGGCAATCCCGCGGGTTTGACGTCCGCCGGCCTCAATGCCGCGATCGCCGCCTCGACCGGGCCGGTGGTGGCGCGCGTCGACGGGCACGCCGTCATCCCGCCGGGCTACCTGCGTCGGGCCGTGGAGCTGCTGCGCGAGACCGGTGCCGACAACGTCGGCGGCGTGATGGCGGCCGAAGGCGTCACCCGCTTCGAACAGGCTGTGGCCGCCGCCATGTCGTCACGGTTCGGTACGGGCGATGCGCGGTTCCACTACGGGGGCGCCGCCGGCCCGGCGGACACCGTCTATCTGGGGGTCTTCCGGCGATCGGCGCTCGAGCGGGTCGGTGGGTTCGACGAGACGCTCGTGCGCACGCAGGACAGCGAGCTCAACCTGCGGATCCGCCGGACGGGCGGCATGGTGTGGTTCTCACCCGAGCTGCGCGTGCGCTACCGCCCGCGCGGCTCGCTGCGGGCGTTGAGCCGCCAGTACTTCGAGTACGGACGGTGGCGACGGGTCGTCGCCCGTCGACACCAGGGATCGCTGCGCTGGCGGCAGATGGTGGCACCCGGCACGGTCGTGGCCTGTGCAGGCGGTGCGATCGTCGGTGTCACGGGTCGGTGGTGGGGCTGGTTGCCCCTCGTCGGCTACGGTGCCGGCATCGCGACTGCCACGACGGTGGTTGGACGCCGGGTCCCGCCAGGGGTGATGGCGCGGCTGCCCGGGGTGTTCACCGCGATGCACGTGGCGTGGGGCATCGGCTTCCTCACGAGCCCACGCCAGCTCGGCGGGCCGCCGGCGCCGGATGGGCGGCCGCACGGTGACACCGCCCGGTGAACGTCCGAAGCGCCGCGCATCGTACGGGTGGACCAGCGTCGGTCGTCCATCCCGGGCCGCATCCCGTGCACGGGTCGCGGGCTAGAGTGAGGACGCGCGATAATCGGCCGTGGAGTTGGCGCGCCGCCGACGCGTCGACACGCCCGGTGCAGATCGGAACGCCCGTCGCTCATCGCGCAGGACGCGAGGACGGCCACACGAGGGGCCCCGGACCGGCCCTGGACGGACATCGATGGCAGCCACACAGTACGACGATCTGATCCCCCTGGGGCGCGCGATGCCCCTGCGGGTGTACCTGCGCACGCTCTGGGAGCGCCGCCAGTTCGCGATCAGCGTCCCGCTGGGCGAGTTGCGTGCCCAGAACATGAACACCGTGCTGGGCAACGTGTGGCTGCTGCTGAGCCCGACCCTGCTGGTCTGCGTCTACTTCGTCATCTTCGGCGTGCTCGCCGGCAGCCTGAACCGTGGGGTCGACAATTTCATCGGCTTCCTGACCGTCGGCGTGTTCACGTACCAGTACCTGCAGCGCGCGGTCGTGCAGTGCGCGCAGTCCATCTCCAGCAACGAAGGGCTGATCCGTTCGCTGGCGTTCCCGCGGGCCCTGCTGCCGATCGCCACGGTCGTGCGTGAGTCGCTGGCGTTCTACTCGTCGATGATCCTGATGGTGATCGTCGTCCTCGCGACGGGCGAACGTGTGACCGTCGACTGGACGAAGGTGTTGCTGCTCGTGCCGATGATGGCGGTCTTCGCGCTGGGTCTCGGCTTCGTGCTCGCGCGGCTGACCGACACGGTCCAGGACGTGCGCAACCTGCTGCCGTTCATGTTCCGGCTGCTCTTCTACCTGTCGGGCATCATCTTCGCGATCGACACACGGCTGCTGCGGCAGGCACCCGAGCTCGCGCCGTTCGCATCGCTCAACCCGTTCTTCGTCTTCCCCACACTGATGCGTGAAGCACTGATGACCACCTATCAGGTCGACCCGGCGATCGGCCGATGGCTGTGGCCGTCGGCCGTGGCCTTCACGGTCGTGTTGCTGTTCGGCGGGTTCATGTTCTTCCGAGCGGCCGAACAACGGTACGGCCGTGGCTGACGCGGACGTGGCGCAGGCGGTCACCGACGCCGACGCGGCGGTCGAGCAGTGGACCGAGGCCGAGATCGCGCGGCGACACCGGCTCGTCGCCGACCAGGCGATCACGTTCGGGCCACCGACACCGAGCCGGGCGCAGCTGCGGACGTGGAAGCGTCAACTGCAGAGCGTCGAGGAGCGGCTGACCGTCGTCGTCGACGACGTCCACATCACGTACAGGGTCTATGAGGACCGTCGTCGGCCGAAGGCCCGCGACCGATTCGCCGGCAGGGGGTCGCGCGAGTTCCGCGAGATCCACGCCGTGCGCGGCGTGTCGTTCGAGGCCCGCGCCGGCGAGTCGGTCGGCATCATCGGCCGCAACGGCTCCGGCAAGAGCACCCTGCTCATGGGCATGGCCGGTCTGCTGCCCGTCGACGGCGGGCGCATCCTCGCGCACAGCCAGCCGTCCCTGCTCGGCGTCGGCGCCGTGCTGCAGCCGTGGCTGTCCGGACGGCGGAACATCGTCATCGGCACGCTGGCGCTCGGCATGTCCAAGCAGGAGGCCGAGGCGGCGGTCGACGAGATCACCGAGTTCGCCGGCCTCGAGGAAGCCATCGACCTGCCGATGCGCACCTACTCGTCGGGGATGAAGGCCCGGCTGCAGTTCTCGATCGCGACGTCGGTCAAGCCCGAGATCCTGCTCATCGACGAGGCGCTGTCGGTCGGCGACGAGGTCTTCAAGCGCCGCAGCGACGAGCGGATCCGAGAGCTGCAGGACGCTGCGGGGACGATCTTCGTCGTCAGCCACGGGCTCGAGGGACTCGTCGACACCTGCACGCGGGTGATCTGGCTCGAGAAGGGCCAGTTGGTCGCGGACGGCGATCCGCGGACGGTCGTCGACCGCTACCGCACCGAGATGGCCAGCGAGATCCGTCGTGACAAGAAGCGGCGCGGCAAGGGTCGTGGTGCCCGCGGCAACGGTGGTGGCGGACGCGGCCAGGGGCGCAACGGCCGCGGCGGGGGCCAGCGAGGCAACCGGCGGGGTGGCGGCCAGGGGAGCAACGACCAGAACGGCGCGCAGGCCGGCGCTCGGCAGGACACCGGTGGCCGGGCGGGGGACGAGCAGGGAGGCGATGTCGCCCAGCCCGCCGTCGACGGCGCGGCCGGCGGCGCCCCGGAGGGTGGCCGCGGCGCCTGAGGGCGTCGCACCGCCCCAGACCACGCACGACCGCCCGGCATCGGGCCGGCATCCGTGTCCCCGTGGTCGCCTGTGGAACACTGCGCGGCAGACACGCGACGCGGCGGCGGTGACGACGGGAAGGAGGGCCGCGTGGGCCGCGCTGATCTCGACGACGCCCGCGTGGCGGTGGCGTGACGACGCTGCTCGAGCCCCTGCGGCTGCATCGACCCTCGACCGACGAACCGGCGGAGCGGGGCGCCGGGTACGACTGGCTGGTGGTCCTCGCGCTCGTCGGGTGCTACGCGGCCCTGCAGAGCGCCTTTGTCCGGCCACCGCAGATCACCGATCAGCTGCACTACCTGGTCGACGGCGCCAACCTGCCGCTCGTCAGCTGGCCCGAGCATCAGGGGCTGCGCATCGGCCTGACCATCCCCGTGTGGCTGCTCACCCGCGTGTTCGGGTACAGCGAGGTGGCCTACTACGGCGTGCCCTACCTGACGGGCGCCGCGCTGGTGAGCACCACCTACTGGCTCGGGCGGCTCGTGGACTCGCGCGCGGCCGGCGTGCTGGCTGCGCTGCTGATGATCGCCAACCCGCTGGTGCTGGACAACGGCAGCCAGCTGCTACCGGACCTGCCTGCGGCCACCATGGTGCTGGGCGCGGTGACGATCCTGGTATGGCACTGGCGCCGGTCGGGAGTCTCCGGGCCGCCCACGACCTCCGATCGGGCTGTGTTCGTCGGCGTGGGCCTGCTGCTCGGGTGGGCCTACCTGGTCCGCGAGTTCATCGTCTTCTGGTTCCCGATCGTCGTGCTGGTCGTGATCGTGTTGCGGCTGCCGTGGTCACGGGCCCGATTGATCGTCGCCGGTGTCGCCGGCGTGTGCGCCTTCGAGCTCGCGTGGGGGGCGGTGTTCTTCGGCGACCCGTTCACGCGCATCCTCGCAGCGCTCAACCAGCCGGCCTCCGCGCCCTGGCGGGTCGCGCAACGCACCGAACTGGTCGCCGGTGGCGCGATACCCGACACCCATCTCGAGATGCTGGTCGCGCTGCCGCGCTCCTTGGTCGATCTCCGCGCGGGTTGGGTGCTCGCGGTCCTGTTCGTCGTGCTGGTCGTCGCCGCGGTGATGGTGGACTCGCCGGCGCTGAGGCTGCTCGCGCTGTGGACGGTCGTGCCCCTCGTCCTGCTGATGTCGGCCGTGCAGCTCGCGTGGCTGTTCGGCGACCGGATCCTGCGCGTCGAGAAGCTGCGCTACTGGCTGCCGCTCCTGCCGCCGCTGGTCGTGGGGTCGGTGGTGGGGATCCTGGCGCTCGGACGTCAGCTCGCAGGTGACCGTGGCCGCCGCGCGGCGGTGGCGCTCGTGGGTGTCGTGGCCGCGGCGAGCCTCGGACTGACGGGCGCGGACCTCGACGACATGGGTACGTTCACGAGGCTGGGTCGCAACCAGATGCTCGAGCTGCGGGAGTGGGCGTCGACCAGCGGTCAGACGTGCACGACGATCTGGGTCGACACGGACCAGTGGCGGGCGAGCTCCCGTTGGGTGCCGATGTACCTGCGGACCTTCTGGGGCCGTCCGATCTGGCACGGTGAGCTGCGTCATCTCAACTCGGGCGACGACTTCGTGGACGTCTCTCAGCTCGAGACCGGCGCGCTGATCCGCTCGCGGGTCGCGATCCAGCGGCGGCAGCTCGAAGGGCTCCCCGTGCCCGACTACCTGCAGAGGCCACCCAGCGCGTGGCGGGTGCTGCTGGCGACCAACAGCGACCGCATCAGGGTGCTCGGGGTCGGCGACAGCACGTGCGCGCGCCCCTGACGGCGCAGCGCGGTCCGGCGCTCCTTTCCGCCCTGCGACGGGCGATGTCGACCCCCGCTGTGCCGCCGACACGGAGTGCTCGGACGCCGGTCGCGTTGTGCGCCACCGCTGGGTACGTCACCCCTTGAAGCGAACCCGGTCGTGTGCGCACAATGCGCGCCGTCGGCGCGCACGTCGACGTGCGCGGACTTGGCGGAAGGACCAACAGGGTGCGCAGGCTCGTCGTTCTGGTCGCGGTCCTGACGCTGCTGCTGCCGGCGGCGGCCACAGCCGCGCCGCGGGGGAATGGCAACGGCGAGGCCAAGGGTCTCGACCTGTACGAGGTGACGGCCGATCCGGGCACCGAGGCCCAGCTGCGCGGCGAGGGCTACAACGTCGCGTCCGCCGAGCCCGTGCGGAACGGGCGCAAGGTCAGGATCGAGCTGGTCCTCACCGAGGGTCAGGCCCATGCACTGCGCCAGGGCAACGGCCGCAGGCGCGGCCTCGAGGTCCGGCTCAAGCGCAGCGACGATGGGCTGACGACAGCCCAGGCGGCCACGCTCGAGGCCGACAACGGCTTCGAGGTGTGGCGAAGCTTCAGCGAGCCCGGCGGCATCGCCGACGAGTTGGAGCTGCTGGCCTCGCAGTACGACGGCCTGACCGAGCTCATCACCATCGGCGAGAGCGTCCAGGGTCAGCCGATCTATGCCATGCGCGTCACCGCCGACGCCGACCGGGTGCAGGAGGGCCAGCGTCCGGCCGTGCTGTACGTCTCGACCCAGCACGCCCGCGAGTGGATCAGCACGGAGGTCAACCGCCGGCTGCTGCGCCACTTCCTCGAGAGCTACGGCACCGATGCGCAGGTGACCAGGCTGGTCGACAGCCGCGAGCTGTGGTTCGTGCTGGTCGCCAACCCCGACGGGTACGACTGGACCTTCACCGACGGCCAGCGCCTCTGGCGCAAGAACCTCCGCGACAACGACGGGGATGGAGCGATCACCACCGGTGACGGCGTCGACCTCAACCGCAACTTCCCGACCAACTGGGGCTACGACAACGAAGGATCGTCCGAGGATCCGTCCAGCGAGACCTACCGCGGGACGGGTCCGGCGTCCGAGCCCGAGACGCAGGCGTTGGACGGGCTGGTGTCGTCGGTCGACTTCTCGTTCCTGGTGAACTACCACTCCGCCGCAGAGCTGATCCTGTACGGCGTCGGCTGGCAGGTCGACACGCCGACGCCGGACGACGCCGTGAACATCGCGCTCGCAGGCACCGACGCCAATCCGGCGATCGAGGGCTACGACCCCGATCTGTCGGCCGAGCTCTACATCACCAACGGCGACACGACGGACCACGCCCACACCGCCTACGGGGTCCTGGCATACACGCCGGAGCTCGCGACGTGCCAGACGGCGACCACCTACTTCACCGATGACGAGTTCGGTCCGGACTACTGCACCGACGAGGGACGGTCCGTCTTCGAGTTCCCCGACTCCGAGCCGCTGGTGGAGTTCGAGTTCGCCAAGAACCTCGATTTCGCGCTCGCCATGGCCGAGTCCGCTGACGACCCGGCCGACCCCGAGTCACCGGTCGGCACACCGGCGCCCGACTTCGTGGTCGACGACTTCTCCGTCAGCTACGGCGCGCCGCAGACGGTTGCGATGTGGACCAAGCGCGAGCACACCCGGCTCAGGATGCACCACTCGGTCAACGGTGGTCGCACGCGGGTGACCGACGTCTCCGAGTGGCAGGGCGGCGAGCGCTACGGCGTCGAGAACAACGTCTGGTACGCCGAGTACCGCGGTCAGATCACCGACATCGCGGCCGGCGACGAGGTCGAGGTCTGGTTCACAGCCAGGGATCTGCCCGAGCGCAGAGAGACCAGCGCAGGTCCGCGCGGTGGCGCAGAGACGGTCGAGAGTGACCACTTCACGTTCACGGTCGAGAGCACCAGTGGTGACGAGGTACTGATCGTCGCGGACAACAGCCCCGGCACCGACCTCGGTGGCACGACGCCGCTGGCGTACCTCGACTACTACACCAAGGCGCTCGACGCGGCCGGGTACGGCTGGGACGTGTACGACGTGGGCATCGACGGCCCCGCACCGCACCCGCTGGGCGTGCTGGCCCACTACGACGCGGTGGTCTGGTACACGGGCGACAAGCTCGTCACCAACTACCAGGGAGGGCTGAACACCACGCTGGTCGCGCACGAGGTCAACATGGCCATGCGCGACTACCTCAACGAGGGCGGCAAGATCCTCGCGACGGGCAAGAACCACGGCTTCGAGGAGTTCTTCCCGCTCTCCTACGGCGAGAACGCCGACCCGACCGAGGTCTGCACGAGCAACAACTGCCTGACGCTGTCGAACGACACCTACCAGTACTACTTCGGAGGTTACGTACGGATACGTCGCGGTGGGCTCGACGACGACGGCATCGCGTTCGACATCGCCGGTGTGGACACGCCGTACGCCGACCTCGAGTGGGGCCTCGACGGCGACGAGAGCGCGGACAACCAGGGCGCGCCGGGCGCCGCCAGCACGGGCACGGCGTCCTGGGCTGCGACCAGCGGTGTGCTGCCGGTCGACGAGTTCCCACAGTTCGAGTCGTGGCGGTCGGCCAGATGGCTCACCGGCGAGCCGGCGCCGTTCGAGCCGTCCGATGGCGAGTGGCAGGTTGCGGCCCAGCACAACGACCGGTCCTACAAGCGCCTGGCCCGGGCGATCGACCTGACGGGCGCCGGCACCAGCGCGACGCTCGAGTTCTCGACGACCTACCAGACCGAGGCCGACTGGGACTACTTCTTCGTCGAGGTGCACACCGTCGGCGAGGACAACTGGACGACGCTGCCTGACAGCAACGGGCACACATCGGTCGACACGGGCTCGTCGTGCACCAGTGGATGGGCGGAGCAGATCCACCCGCAGCTCGAGCACTACCAGACGGTGACCACCGACGAGGACGGCCAGGCCACGTGCTCGGGAACCGGCACCACGGGCGAGTGGCACGCGACATCGGGTCCGTCGGACGGCATCGAGGACTGGTCCATCGACCTGTCGGCGTACGTCGGTCAGCAGATCGAGGTCTCGCTGACCTACGCCACTGACTGGGCGACCGGTGACCTCGGGGTGTTCGTGGACGAGCCGGTCATCACCGCGGACGGCGCCACGCTGGCCGAGACATCGTTCGAGCAGGACCTCGGTGGCTGGGAGGTCATCGGTGCTCCGGAGGGTAGCGGGACGAACCCGACCGACTGGCAACGCATCGGCGCGATCTACCAGTTCGGGGCCGCGATCACGACCGAGGACACGGTGCTGCACGGCTTCGGGTTCGAGGGCATCGCCACCGAAGCGGAGCGCAACGAGGTGATGCAGCGCTCGATGGACTACCTGCTCGGCTCACCGTAGCTCGAGCCGCGTCCGATCGTGCGCGCGGGATCGGGAAGGCAGTCACGCGGTACTGCGATGCGTCCCGCCATGAGCTCGCCCGCGCCCACCGGGTCGCATGACGGGGCGCGTCTCGTCACTCGCGGGCTCAGCCGATGAACGTCTGCGCGGTGAGTGACGCGAGCTCGGCTTCGAACAGGTCGCCGGCGTCGTCGCCGAACGCGAACGCGAACTGGTTGAACACCTCGAGGGTGACGATGCCGTGCAGACGCGCCCACGTCGCCAGGAGGAACGGCGGCAGCGCCGCGGGGACGGGCATGCCCGCCAGATCGGCGATGTCGGCACGCAGCAGCGCGGTCGCGTCCCCGAGGTCGTCGGCGGCGAAGCTCTCGGGGATGCGGAGCGCATCGACGACGTGCGCCTCCACCAGGGGACGGAGCAGCGCGATCGACATCCGTCGCACGGCGTCGACGGTCGGGCCACCCGTGGGCGCCGCGTACCCGGGGATCGGAGTGCCGTACAGCAGGGCGAACTCGTTGGGATGGGTTCGTGACCAGTGCCGGTACGCCCGCGCCGACGCACCGAAGCGCTGCGCCGGTGGCGCGTTGACCGGTACGCGCTCCGGCACCATCGGCGCAGGCCGATCACCGTCCGACAGCGGCTGGTCGCTCCCGATGACCGCGAAGATGACGTGATCGGCCAGGTCCTCGTAACCCTCGGTGATGAGTGCCGTCAGCAGCGCGTCACGACTGTCGAAGTAGCGGTACATGCCCGGTGCGCTCAGCCCGACATCGCGTGCGACTGCCCGCAGTGACAGTCCATCGGCCCCGTGGGTCTGCAGACGCTCGAGTGCAGCGGCCTTGATCTGGCCCGTCAGCTCGGCGCGTAGGCGCTCTCGTCGTGTCGGCATGCCGGCACTCTAACAGAAGTTGCAGTGCGAACACCGTTCGCGCACCTGCTCGACGCCGCCCTCGGGTTCGCGACGCCAAAGTCGGGGCCCTGGTCGCGCCGTCGATGTGCTGCACATGTCGCGCTGCCGCCGCCGTGCCGCGGTGGGGGCGACGCGCGTGGTTATGCTGCCACCTCGACGGTGCCTGCGACGCCCAGGTCCAGAGCATGGCGCGGAGGGGATCCGGCGGGTGCGAGGCAAGGACGCCATCCACATCTTCGTGGGCACGAAGGCCCAGTACATCAAGACCGCGCCGCTGCTGCGCCTGCTGACGGCACGCGGCATCGATCACCGGCTGATCGACTCGGGCCAGCACGCGCGCCTGTCCGCCACGATGCGTGCCGATCTCGGGGTCCGGCAGCCGGACGTCGTGCTCGGCGGTGCCGACGACATCACCTCGATCGCCGGTGCCGTCGCCTGGGCCGGCGGCATCGCCGGACGATTGTGGTCGTCGCGCGCCGTCCGTCGCGAGATCTTCGGCGACCGTGGCGGCGTGTGCGTCGTCCACGGTGACACGCCATCCACGCTGCTGTCAGCGCTGCTGGCCAGGCGTGCCGGGCTGGCGGTCGCCCACCTCGAGGCGGGCCTGCGCTCGCACAGCCTGCGCCAGCCGTTTCCCGAGGAGGCGATCAGGGTCCTCGTGATGCGCCTGGCCACCAGGTTGTTCGCGCCCGATGCCGCCGCGATGGACAACCTGCGCGCTATGGGACTCGATCGTCGGTCGGTGGCGCTCGACGGCAACACGGTGATCGACGCGTTGCGCGACGCGCTCGGGCGGGCACGGCCATCGGGCGGCGGGGCGGTGGTGACGATGCACCGGGTCGAGAACCTGACCAGCCGACGACGGGTCGAGCGCCTCGTCGCGACCGTGGAGCGGCTGGCCACGACCATGCGGGTGCTGTTCGTGGTCCACGCGCCGACCGTGCGCGCTCTGCACCGGATGGGCCTGCACGGGCGTGTGATCGACGCCGGGATCGAGGTGTCGCCGGTGATCTCCCATCGGGCGTTCGTGCACGCCATCGCCGGCGCGCGGCTGGTCATCACCGACGGCGGCAGTGTGCAGGAGGAGTGCGCGCTGCTGGGGGTGCCGACGCTGTTGTGGCGGGCGAGGACGGAGCGGTCCGACGGACTCGGCGCCAACGTGGTGCTGTCCGGCTACCGCCCGCAGACCGTCGCCGAGGTCATCGCCGATCCCGACCGCTACCGCCGTGGACGGGCGGACCTCGACCGGCGCCCGTCCGAGCGGATCCTGGCCGACCTGCTCGCACTCACGCGCGACCCGCCCCCGCCGGTCGGCCGTGTGGCGCATGGCTGAACCCCCGGTGCGATGTGCCCGCCCCGGAGCCGGTCGGGGTTGACACCGGTAGGCGGTCGCCGGTGGCGATGCCGCCGTCAGCGGCGGGCCTCGGCGAGCGTGAGGAGATCGTCGAGCACGGTGTCGTTGCCGCGCTCACGTGCGCGCAGGTCGCTGAGCACGGCGGGCAGGTCGTGGTCGCGACCCGCGACGGCGAGCACCGCGTCGGCCAGACCGTCCAGCGCCTCGGGCGTCCACCCGACCATGCGTGCCGCGGGGCCCATCTCGGCCCCGATCGCCGCCACCTTCGGCGCGTAGCCGATCAGCGCCGCAGGGCGCCCGGCGAGTATGGCGGCGACGGCCGCGTGGTAGCGCATCGCCACCACCACACGGGTGGCCGCGATCTCGGCGACGACCCGCTCCGGTGGAGGACTCAGCAGTGTCACGGGCGCGCGCAGTCGCCGTGCGACGCGGGCGTGGAGCAGATCGTCCCACCCGCGCTGCATCGCGACCAGTCGCACGGGCAGCCCGAGCGCCCCCGCAGCGGCATCGAGGCCCCGCGCGAGACGGTCGACCATCGCCTCCGGTGTGACGTCGCGGGCGGCTCGCGTGGCGACGGGCAGGCAGTTGCGTCCCCCGCGCCAGGGACGAAGGCACGCGGTGATGGCGTCCGCCGGCGCGACCTGGGGTGACGGCAGGGACACGGCCAGGTCGGCGGTCACCCGTACGCCGCGCACGCCTGCGCGCCGCAGGGTCCGTGCGGATGGGCGATCCCGGACGGTCACGGCCGTCGCACCCCGCAGCGCGCGGCGCACCTGGCCCCGTCCGATGCGTGTCTGCAGCGGACCCGCTCCGACGCCGACGACCGCGTGCGGTGTCCGCGTCAGCCCCGCGATCCACAGCCGTGACAGGTGCAACGGCAGGTTGAACGACGACGTCTGGTCCTGGAGCAGTCCGCCACCGCCGAACACCAGCGCATCGCCGCCCGCGACCGCCCGCCACACGGCGGCGGCGTCGAGGTGGCCCACCGCCGGGACGCCACCGTCGGCGTCGCGGGCGTGCGCGGTGATCGCCGTCACGCGCGCACCGCGCGCGACGAGCTTCGCGCGCAGCGCGGCGAAGATCAGCTCGTCACCCGCGTTGGCCGAGCCGATCCAGGCGGCGACGGTCACGCGCACGCGCTGCCACCTCCCGTGCTCACCGACCGTGGATGGCGTGCCCACCACGGGCGTCGAGGCGTTACCGTTGCCTGATGGACGCATCGACCACGCCGAGCGCGCCGTGACCCGGGGTCTCCAGGACGACCCGGGTGGCACGGCGTCGCTGTTCGGCGCCGAGCCGCCCGACGTGGACGTACCGCCGACGACGTCATCGGCCGGCGTCCCGCTCGCGGCGCGGGTGCGCCCGGCGCGGCTCGAGGAGCTGATCGGTCAGGAGCAGCTGACCGGTCCCGACTCGCCACTGCGGCGTGCGATCGAGACCGACGCGCTGCGCAGCATCGTGTTGTGGGGACCACCGGGCACCGGCAAGACGACCCTGGCACGTGTGATCGCGGCGACCACCAGCGCCGCGTTCGTGGAGCTGTCGGCGGTGACCGCCGGCGTACGCGAGGTCCGCGAGCAGATCGAGCGCGCGCGGACGCGCCGCGATGCCGCCGACCGCGCCACGGTGCTGTTCATCGACGAGATCCACCGCTTCAACCGGGCGCAGCAGGATGCACTCCTGCCGGCGGTGGAGGACGGCTCGGTGACGCTGATCGGTGCCACGACCGAGAACCCCAGCTTCGAGGTCAACGCACCACTGCTGTCGCGCAGCCTGCTGTATCGGCTGCGTCCGTTGGACGACGACGCGATCGGCCGGGTCATCGATCGGGCGTTGGACCGCGCTGACGGCCTTCCAGGTGTGCAGCTGGCTCGCGACGCGCGGACCGCGTTGATCGCGGCCGCCGACGGCGACGCCCGGGTGGCGTTGACCGGACTCGAGGCGGCGGCCGCGACCGCCGCGGGCCGTGAAGTGACCGGTGATGACGTGCGGGTCGCGCTGGGCAGCCCTCACATGCGTTACGACAAGTCCGGTGACGCCCACTACGACCAGGTCAGCGCGTTCATCAAGTCGCTGCGGGGCTCGGATCCTGATGCGGCCGTCTACTGGCTGGTACGGATGCTCACCGAGGGCGAGGACCCCAGGTTCCTGGCACGCAGGATGATCATCCTGGCCAGCGAGGACGTCGGGCTCGCCGATCCGGACGCGCTGTCGGTGGCGACATCGGCGTGGCACGCGCTGGAGTCGGTCGGACTTCCCGAGGCACGCTTCGCGCTGGCGCAGGCCGCCCTGTACCTCGCGCTGGCACCCAAGTCGAACAGCGTCACGAACGCGCTGGTCAATGCCGACCGTGCCGTCGAACGGCTGGGCAACGCCGCCGTGCCGGCGCACCTGCGTGACGCGCACTACAAGGGCGCGAAACGGCTGGGCCACGGCGCGGGATACCGCTATCCCCATGACGACCCCCGCGGCTGGGTGGCACAGCAGTACGGACCGGACGGGCTCGTGTCCGGTCAGCTGTACCGGCCGGGAACCCACGGACGTGAGCCGGACATGCACACGTGGCTCCGTAAGAACGACGCAGAGTAGTCTTCTCACTACACAACACGCGCCAATATCGCGAAAACACCCGGATCCCGGGTTGACGATGCGCGTGGGCGCGAGCATAGTTACACAGGTGGAGTTCCAAACGTGTGAGGAACCGCAGCGCGGCACCTGCAGGGCCGCGGAACGGGACGCCCGCACGTCGGCGGATGCACTCGCGTGACAGGGGAAGACGTGTTCATCGAACCGGTACCGTGGGCCGACGAGGCGAAGTGCCTCAACGCCGACCCTGACGTCTTCTTCCCCGAGAAGGGCGGCTCGACCCGGGAGGCCAAGCGCATCTGCTCGGAGTGCACGGTGCGGGTCGAGTGCCTCGAGTACGCCGTGGAGCACGACGAGCGGTTCGGCATCTGGGGCGGGATGAGCGAGCGCGAGCGTCGCAAGCTCAAGCGGTTGGCCTCTTAGGCAGGTGCACCCCCGTGGGCGAGTGAAGCCGACGGGCTACGATGCGTAGGGTTACGGCCCGGTGAAGCGGGCGGAATCTCTTCTCGAGCGCCAGTCCTTCCTCCATGTCGTTCACAGATTCGGTAGCTCGCCCACGTCTCGGCGTTGTCCTTGTCGTCCACAACGGCCTGCGATGGCTGCCGGTGATCCTGGGCACGATCGCAGACTGGCGCATCGCCGCCCTGGAACTGATCGTCGTCGACAACGCCTCGACCGACGGGTCGTCGGACCTGCTCACATCGCGGGTGACCGCCGACCGGCTCGTCCGGCTCGACGAGCCGCGCACATTCGCCGAGGCGTTCGAGATCGGCCGGAGACACCCGGCGCTGGCCGGCGCGCCGCTGGTCCTCATGCTCCACGACGACCTCGTGATGACCGTCGACACCGTCGCCACGCTGCTGGCGACGATGGAGGCCGACCCCGAGGTCGCGGTGGCCGGACCCAAGCTGCGCGAGTGGTCCCAGGAGCCGTTGGTCCAGCAGGTCGGCCAGACGATCGATCCGTTCGGCCGGTGGTCACGACAGCTGGACCCCGGCGAGATCGACCAGGGTCAGCACGACGAGGAGACCGACACGCTGTTCGTGTCGACCGCCGGCATGATCGTGCGGTCCGACGCGTACGAGGGGCTCGGTGGGTTCGACACCCGCATGTCGTTCGCGCGCGAGGACCTGGACCTGTGCTGGCGCGCATGGATCGCGGGCTACCGCGTGCGGGTCGTACCGCACGCGGTCGGCTACCACGTCAGTGCGGGCGAGCGTGGCGGACGTCCCCTCGGTGAGGACCGCTCCCACGAGGTCGAGTACCTGACAGAGCGCCACACGCTCGCGGCGATGCTCAAGAACTACAGCCTGGCGCGGCTGGCGCTGCTGATCCCGGTCGGCACGGTGCTGTTCCTGTTCCGGGCGCTGGGGCTGCTGTTGACCCGCCGCGTGGGTGCGGGCACGGCCGGCCTGAAGGCCGTCGGCTGGAACGTGCTCAGGCTCCCGCGCACGCTGCTGCTGCGACGCGGGGTGCAGCAGCTGCGACGACGGACCGACAGTGACCTTCGTCCGCTGTTCGCCAGTCCGTGGGCGCGGCTGCGCGACTACGGCGAGGCCATCGGTACCTGGCTGTCGGGTTCGCGGACGCCACGCCTGCTCGAGGATCCGACGACCGCGACCCTGCGCACGTCCCAGTCGCGGACGCTGGGCGCGTTCCTGCGACGCCACCCCAGCCTGATCGTCGGGCCGATCCTGCTGGCGCTCTATCTCGTGGGCGCCATCCCGCTGCTCGGCGGCGGGCAGATCATCGGTGGCCAGGTGCTGCCGTGGCCCGACGAGGCCACGGACTTCATCCGCGCGTACACCCACCCGTGGCACGGCGACCCGCTGGGATCCTGGTCGTTCCTGCCACCCGTCCAACCGGTGCTCGGTCTGCTCAGCTACCTGGGTCTCGGCTCGATGTGGTTGGCCCAGCGCCTGGTCGTCCTCGGCATGCTGCCGTTGGCGTTCATCCTGACGATCCGCGCCGGGCGGCTGCTGTCGACCCGCATGTGGCCACGTCTGCTCGGCGCCACCGTGTACACGCTGAGCCCCGCGGTCCTCGGCGCGCTGGCCGAGGGACGGTTCAGCGAACTGCTGGTCGCCGCGCTGCTGCCCGGCCTGGTGGTGCTCGCCGTCTGGAGCGCCGACCACCGCCGGACACCGGCTGAGGGCTGGCGCGCGTCGGCGGTCATGGCCCTGGTGCTCGCGATCCTGTGGTCGGCCGCACCGGGGGCGTGGATGGTGCCGGCGGGCATCTGGTTGACCGCCGTGGTCGCGGCGGGCGTGGGGTCGCGTCGCGGGGCGCTTCTGCGCACGTTCAGCGCCGCCCCGCTCGCGCTCATCGTGCTGGCCCCCTGGCTGGCCGACGTGGTCCGGAGCGGTGGGCAGGTCATCGACGCCGCCCCGTTCGAGCCGGTGACCGCCTGGCAGGCGTTCCTGCTGGCCCCCGACATCCTTCCCGGGCTCGAACCGATCGGCGTGTACGTCGCGGCGCTGGTCACGGCCGGCGTCGTGGGCGCCGCCCTGTTGCTGACGGGCCGCGGGCGTGCGACCGCTGTGGTCGTCCTGCTCGGCGTCATCACCATCTGGGGCATGATCGCCTGGGGGATCGGCTTCCTGGGTCTGGAGACCACGTGGATCCCGGCGCTGCTGCTGCCCGGCGCCCTGGCGCTGGCGGGGCTGGCGACACTCGCCGCCCGCAGCATCAGCGATCATCTCCGCACCTACAACTTCGGGCTCCGCCAGGTGCTGGCGGCCGGATGCGCGCTCGTGCTGGTCGCCGGGCTCGCCGGCGGGCTGTACCGGGTGGTCACCGATCCGTGGTCGGAGCTGCGCATCGCCCGCGACCTGGTCCCGGCGTTCGTGGCCGCCGACGTCGAGCGCATCGGCAACTACCGGATCCTGCTGCTGTCCGGCGGTGAGGACACGCTCGACTGGGACGTCACCGACGCCGACGGCCCCACGATGCTGCAGTTCGGCACGTCGCCGAGCGAGCCGCTCTCCGGCGACTTCGCACGGTCGGTGGCATCGATCGGCCTGGGCGATCCGCGTGCCGCGCTCGAGCTCGGTCTCCTCAACGTGCGCTACGTCGTGATCCACGATCGCGACAACCGCTCGGAGATCGCCGGCCTGCTGTCCGCCCAACCCGATCTGGAGCCGCTCCCATCCGGCGCCGGGCAGATCTTCGAGGTGTCGACGTGGCTGCCACGTGCCGCGGTCGTGCCCGCTGACACCGCGCAGTCCGCCGCCGATGCCGTGCGGCAGGTCGACACCGGCGCCCTCGAGGACGACGGCCTCCGTGAGACCGCGCCCGGGTCGTACACCGGCGACGTGGTGCCGGGCTGGCTCCTGCTGTCGGAGGCCCGGTCGTCACGCTGGAACGTCGAGCTCGACGGCCAACGGCTGCAAGCCGTGCCGGGTGTGTACGCCAACGTCTACGAGATCACCGAGCCGGGCCGGCTGGAGATCACCCCAGGCGGCGAGACACGGCACCTCTGGGTGGTCGCAGCGCAGCTGCTGGCCGTGTTCGCCGTGATCTCGCTGGCGCTGCGGCCGCCGCGCAGCGGCGTCGACCGTCGCGACATCGACGACGTCCACGTCGGGCCGTACCCGGCCCCCATGCCCGGGCCCGCCGCGCGTGCCGCGGCGGCCGCCACGATCACCGGCGACCTGCGGTAGGTCGGGGAGTTCACGATGAGCCGGCAGATCGCATTCGTCCTGACCGTTCTCGCGTTGCTGGTTGGCGCAACGGTGGCCGCCGACCGCGTCGTCGCGGCACCCGAGCCGCCGTCCGCGACGTTCGCCGAGCAGATCGACGTCAACAGCGGCGCGTGGTACTGCGTCCCGATCGCGCGCAACGGCGAGACGGCCACGCTGACCGTCGCGGCCGCGGGTGAGGACACGTCACGGGTGACCGTCGCCAGCGTGGGTGGCGGTCAGGTCGAGGATCTGGGTGAGCCCCGCCAGCTCGAACCGGGCGACACCGAGGAGATCGAGATCGACGGCGGCAGGCGTCCGCCCGCCGTGGAGATCCGCTGGCGGGGCGGGCCCGCGACCGCCTCGTGGAACGTGGAGGGGCGTGGAGGCGACCGCCTGGGCGACTCGTGCACCCCCAGTCCCGCGCCCCGCTGGCTGCTGAGCGGTGCCTCGACCGTCATCGGATCAAGCACGCGCGTCTACCTGTTCAACCCGTTTGACTCCGACGCCGTCGCGCGTGTCGCCTTCGCCACACCCGAGGGGCGGGTCAACCTGGTGTCCAGCGAGAACCTGTCGGTGCCCGCCCGTGACGTCATCGCGGTGGATGTGAGCGATCTACAACCCGAGCAACCCGACCTCGGCGTGATCGTCGAGGTCGACGCGGGCCGGGTCATCGCCACCGGTGTGCAGCAGTTCGGTCAACCGGATCTGCCGGACATCGAGCTCGACGGAGCCGGGGTGTCCAGCGACACCGGTGCGCCGGCGGGACGGACCGTGCTGCAGGCGCAACCGTCCGACGCGACCTCCGCCGGGTTCGCATACGCGGCCGCCGACGAGCGCAACGCGTCGTGGATCACCGTCCTGAACCCGAACACCCGCTCCGCCGAGCTCGAGGTGAGCGCCAGCGACGAGGTCGCCGCGGAGGCCGTGGCGCAGGAGGTGGTCGTCGGGCCCGAGAGCGTCGAGCGGATCGAGCTCGAAGGACTGTCGTCGAAGTCGACCTTCGGTGTGACGGTGACGTCGACCAACGACGTCGGCTTCGTCGCGACCAGCTTCGTCGCCAGGAGCGGTGACGACGCCGCCGTGACCTCGCTGGCCGGGATCCCTGAGGCCGATCAGACCAGCGTCGCGGCGACAGCGCCCGGTGGCACGGGTCCTGCACTCGCGCTGTACAACGCCGGCTCCACACCGGTCACGGCCACCGCCAGCGCCTCGGGCGTCGCGCCCGAGGGGTGGGACGCCCTCGAGATCGCAGCGGGCGAGATGCGCCTCCTGCCGTTCGCGCAGGCGGGGGTCACCGACGGCGGCGCGCCCGTCACCGTGTCCGCCGATCAGCCGCTGTACGCCACCCTGCGCCTCGCCGGCAGCAAGCGGGTGAGCTGCCTGCTGACCCTGCCGCTCGTCCCCGCGAACACCTGGGAGGGCTCGCAGGACGCGCCGATCCCACGTCGGGACGAGACCCTGGGGACCCGGCCGGTCGACTTCCCGGCGCAGCAGGACCGGTAGAGTGCGTGCCCGACCGCTCTCCGCCGCTGATGGTGGCGGTTCGCCCGAATCGACCGGTGGGTCGTCTACTGTTGCCCCGCGATGAGTGATCACGACATCCGCGGGGCCCTGTTGCACGCGACACGTCGAGGAACGGCTCCGCTGGCCAAGGACCACCCGGGCGGCGCCTGGTTCCATGGAGCTCAGGGCGGGGCAGTCGCTCCCGCAGCCCAACGGATGTGCCAGCGAGCGGGATGTCAGCAGGCGGCGACGGTGACGCTGTCGTTCCGGTACGACGCGCGCCAGGCGTCGCTCGTCGACCTGTCCGAGGACAAGGACCCCGCGTTCTACGACCTGTGTGCGGCGCACGCCGACGTCCTGATCGTGCCGCGCGGATGGGAACGCCTCGACCGGCGGACGCGGTCACCCGAACCCGACCCCCAGGTGCCGCCGGACCCGCCGTCGTCGAACCCCGGTCCCGATCGCTATGCGGCCCTGACGGCCGCGCTGCCGCGTCTGGCCGAGGCGTGGGGTGTCGGCGCGGCCGCGGAGGAGCCACCCGGGCCCGAGCAGTCCTCCCCGTCGGTCGACAACCTGGCGCCGACGGCGGCCGGCGGTCCGTCGGCTGAGGATGCACGGGCGGTCGAGCGCCGAACCGGGCACCCCTACGAGCCGGTCACGCGCACGCTGCTCGACGACGAGGCCTTCGAGCTGCAGGGCCAGCTGCAGATGCCGATCGAGCCGGAATCCCGCGGCGTTGTGGTCGCGTTGACACGCAGCCGGCCTACGTGATGCCCGGCGGTCGGTGTCCGTGACCAATGCTGACCCGTCGGTGAGGCTCGATCGGGTCGTCAAGGCCTACGACGTCCGGGGCCTCGTTCCGTCCGAGCTCGACACGGACCTCGCACACCTGATCGGCCGGGCCGCCGCGGTCGAGTTGGCGGCGTCGGGCATGCTCGTGGGTCGGGACATGCGCCCCAGCTCACCGGTGCTCGCGGACGCGGTGATGCGTGGCGCCCGCGCCCAGGGAGTGGACACCATCGACCTGGGGCTGGCGTCGACCGACATGCTGTACTACGCGTCCGGCCACCTGGATCTGCCGGGCGTCATGGTGACGGCCAGCCACAACCCCGCCGGCTACAACGGGTTGAAGTTGTGCCGTGCCGGCGCCGAGCCCGTCGCCTTCGACACCGGCCTCCGACGCATCCGTGACCGCGCCGCCGCCGGCCGGTTCGCTGCGGCGCCGCGGGAGGGCGGCCATCGCGAGATCGACGTGCTCGACGACTTCGCCGCCCACGTGCGCAGCTTCGTCGACACGACGGTCCTGCGGCCGCTGCGTGTCGCCGTCGACGCGGGTAACGGCATGGCCGGCCACGTCGTGCCCGCGGTGTTCGGCCCGCTGCCGTTCGAGCTGGTGCCGTTGTACTTCGAGCTCGACGGGACGTTCCCCAACCACCCGGCCAGTCCCATCGAGCCGGAGAACCTCGCCGACCTGACGGCGCTGGTGCGCGCCGACGCATGTGACATCGGCCTGGCCTTCGACGGCGACGCCGACCGCATGTTCTGCGTCGACGGCGCAGGCCGGCCGGTGTCACCGTCACTGGTCACCGCGGTCGCGGCCGAGCGCATGCTCGCGCGCGATCCGGGTGCGCCGGTGCTGTACAACCTGATCTGCTCGCGCATCGTGCCGGAGACCATCCGACGCGCCGGTGGACGCCCGGTGCGCACGCGGGTCGGCCACTCCTACATCAAGTCGGTGATGGCGGAGACGGGCGCGATCTTCGGGGGCGAGCACTCCGGCCACTACTACTTCCGGGACAACTTCCGTGCGGACTCCGGCCTCATCGCCGCGCTGATCCTCCTCGAGGCGCTCAGCGCCCACGGTGGTTCACTCGCCGAGATGGTCGCCCCGTACGACGTGTACGTGCAGTCGGGCGAGATCAACAGCCGGGTCGCCGACGCCGACGCCGCGGTCATCACCGTCGCTGACGCGTTCGCCGACCGTGGCGACGCGGACTACGCTGACGGCCTGACCGTCTCGTCGGGTGTCTGGTGGTTCAACGTCCGCCCGTCGAACACCGAACCGATGCTGCGCCTCAACGTCGAAGCCACCGACGCCGAGACGATGGCCGCCATCCGCGACGAGGTGCTCGCGCTGGTCCGTTCCTAGTCGCACGTCAACCGCCTGTCGGAGGCGGCCGGAGCAACCCAAGGAGAAGTCCATGGCTGTCGACCAGTCCCTGATCGACCTGCTGATCTGTCCCGCCTGCCATGGTGAGATCGTCTACAAGGATCGGCGCAAGGTCATCATCTGCACGCAGTGTGAGCTGCACTACCCGGTGCGCGAGAACATCCCCGTGATGCTGGTCGAAGAGGCGTCGCCGCCGCGCCGGCCGAGCCGCAGCAGCTCCTGACCGCAGCGAGCGCAGATGACCGACCTCGACGGTGGCGTCGATCTCGACGAGCCCGACCACTACGGCCGCGTCGACCTCAGCGACGCGCTCGCCGATGTCGAAGGCGCGCCGTGGCAGTGGGACGACGCACGACGCGTCGGGCTGAACGTCGACCTGACCCTCGCCGAGCAGGTCTGTGTCGTCGGCATGGGCGGCTCGGGGATCGTGGGGCACCTGCTGGCGGCGCTGCTGCTCGACGAGCTGGAGGTGCCGCTGGTCGTTCACCAGGGCTACGGCCTGCCGTGCTTCGTCGGTCCGTCGACGCAGGTCATCGCGGTCTCCCACTCCGGCAACACCGCCGAGACCCTCGACGCCGTCACCCAGGCCGAGCTCCGCGGTGCCCCGATCGCCGTCGTGACCAGCGGTGGGCGGCTGGGGGCGCGTGCCCACGAGCAGGGCTGGCCCGTCGCAGTCGTGCCGGCGGGTGCCCCGCCCCGCCACAGTCTGGGCTGGTTGCTGGTGCCGCTGCTGGGGGTCTTCGGGCTGGGCGGTCAGCTCGACGACGCGATCGCGGGTCAGCGCCGCGCGGTCGCCGCCTGCGGTCGGCACATCCCGCGGCGTGACAACCCGGCCAAGCGCCTCGCGGAGCAGCTGGCGCAGGTCGACCTGGCGGTGGCGTGGGGCACGCAGGGGTTGGCATCGGTCGTGGCGCACCGCCTCGTCACGCAGCTCAACGAGAACGCCAAGCTGCCCGCCTACGCCGCGACGCTGCCTGAGGCCGACCACAACGCCATCGTCGGTCACTGGCTGGAGCACCTGACCCCCCGTAGCGCGCTGCTCATGGTGCGTGACCCCGACGGCGAGCACGGCGAGGTCAAGCGGCGGGTGGCGCCGTCGGTGGACATCACCGACAGGCACTTCGCGTGGACAGCCGAGGTGGCGTCGACCGGCGGCCCACCGCTGGCCCGCCTGGCGGAGCTGCTGCTGCACGTCGACCTGATCAGCGTGTACACGGCGCTCGCGCGTGGTGTGGATCCCACGCCGATCGAGGCGGTCGACCGGCTCAAGGCCGTCCTGGCCTGAACACCGGCAACCCGCGCGCGCCCCTGCTGCGCTCCGCGTCCGTCTGCCGCGGCACATAGGCTGGCCGCCGCCGATGCGCGTCCCACCGGGAGTGACGAACCGATGTTCCTGCACGATCTCGAGGCGGTGCTGCGGACCCGGCGGGTCGACGCACCCGCCGAGTCGTACTCCGTCACGCTGGTCACCGATCCCGAACGTGCCTCCCGCAAGATCATGGAGGAGGCCTATGAGACGTGCGTGGAGCTCGTGCGCGACGACGTCGACCGCGCCCGCGTCACCGAGGAGGCCGCGGACCTCGTGTTCCACCTGCTGGCGGGGCTGGTGGCGGTCGACGTGCGGCTCGACGACGTGCTCACCGAGCTCGCCTCGCGTCACGCCGGCGTAGGCACCGAGGCGGGAGGAAGACGATGACAGCGCCATGGGTGGCCGTTCCGTCACGCGGACGGCTGCGCACCAGGACGCTCGAGCTGCTCGGTGCGGCCGGGTACGCCACGTCGCGCTTGCACGGCAACCAGTCGATCGCCCCCGTCGATGGCTTGTCGTTCATCGAGATGCGCTCACGCGACGCGGCCCGCGCGCTGGCCGCGGGCCAGGTCGACGCGGCGTTCATCGCGACGGATCTTGTCGAGGAGCACGAGCTCGACGACCTCGACGCGTTGCCGCTGGGCTTCGCGCGCTCGGACCTAGTGGTCGCCAGCCGCGACGACGACGGCCGCATCACCGCTGACGACCTGGCCGGGTGCACCGTGGCCACGCACCTGCCGCACCTCACGCGAACGTTCTTCGCCCGCCGGGGCGTCGACGTGGCGGTGCTCGAGCTGGGTGGCTCCCTGGAGGGTGTGTGCGCTGCCGGCATCGCTGACGCGATCGTCGACCTCCGCGAGACCGGCGCCAGCCTGGCGCGCAACCGGCTGCGCGTGCTCGAGGTCATGACCCCGTGCCAGGCGTTGTTCGTTCGACGCGCCGACCACACGGTGCTCGACGACATGGCGCTGCGTCTGGGCGCGGCGCTGGCGGCGGGGCGCCATCGGTACGTGATGCTCCACGTGCAGCCGGCACAGGTCGACAAGCTGCGGTACCTGTTTCCTGGCCTCGCGTCGCCGACCGTGCTGCCGCTCGCCGGCACGACCGACCTGGTGGCGGTCCACTTCGTCGTCGGCGCCGATGAGCTCTGGGAACGTCTCGGCGATCTGCGGGCACTCGGCGCGACGGGCATCGTGGCCGTCACGCCCCAGGCGATCCTCTAGCCGGCCTCTGCGGCGCGGCGCCGACCGATGCCGCCGATGGCCGGGCAACCAGGGCGCGCGACCACGTCATCCACACCGCTGGACGGTGGGCGTCGCGTCCGGCGACCGGAGCGTGTGATCGTGGCCACATGGTGCACCGCCTGCTCGATGTCGTCCTCCCGCTCCGCTGTGCCGCCTGTGGCCGGCGCGGTGCGGGGCTGTGCCCGGCGTGTCGCGACGCCTCGTCGGCCCTGCGCCTGCGCGGAGGCGCACCGGTCCGGCTCGCGCATGCGGTGATCGCGGTGGCGGCGTTCCGCTACGAGGGCGTCGTGGCGGAGGCGATCCGGGACGTCAAGACACCGGGACGACACGCCGCGGCAGCGGATCTGGCGCGCCTGCTCTGGAGCCAGCTGGACGTCCGGGTGCCGCCGTGGCCGCGGACGTGGGTGCCCTCGACCCGTGCGCGCCGACGTCGGCGTGGCGCAGACATCCCCCGCACGCTGGCCGGGCCCGGCGCCGTGGCGCTGCTGCGCCGGGTACGGCAGGACAGTGACCAGACGACGTTGACCGCGGCGCAGCGTCGGATCGCCCGGCGGGACGACTTCCAGAGCGCACCATGCGTGCCATCTCGCATAGTCCTGGTTGACGACGTCCGGACAACCGGAGGAACCGCCTCGGCGGCCGCATCCGTGCTCCTGGCGGCCGGAGCGAGGCGGATCATGGTCGTCACCCTGGCCGCCGTCGATGCGACATCCGCCGAGAACGGATCGCATGTCTACCAGGCGTGAGAATGACGGCAAAGCCGGGGAGGCATTGCTACTGTTGGTAGTCGTGACGGGTGCGAAGCTAACTGGTCCACATGCATCAGTGCGGCTGTGGCAGTCTAGTCACTACCGGATCGCACAATTGGCACCGCAACCGAGGTGGTAGTCCGCATGGCCGAGCCGGAGACGAGCGGGAACATCCGCGTGCTGGTCGCCGACGACCATGCGGTGTTCCGTCGAGGGCTCGAGATGGTGCTGGCCAGCGAGGACGACATCACCGTCATCGCCGAGGCGGACAACGGTCGCGCGGCCGTCGATCTCGCCGTCGAGCTGTCACCCGATCTGATCCTCATGGACGTGCGGATGCCGCAGGTGTCGGGGATCGAAGCGACGCGGTCGATCAAGGAACACCTGCCCGACGCCAAGATCGTCATGCTGACGATCAGCGACGAGGAGGACGACCTCTACGAGGCGATCAAGGCGGGCGCCAACGGCTACCTGCTCAAGGAGATCTCCATCGACGAGGTCGCCGATGCGGTCCGCAGCGTGCACGCCGGTCAGTCGATGCTCTCACCCCCCATGGCGACCAAGCTGTTGGCGGAGTTCGCCGCGATGGCACGCAAGGACACCGAGGAGCAGGAGCGGTCCGCTCCGCGGCTGACCAAGCGCGAGATGGAGGTCCTGACGTACGTCGCCAAAGGCATGAACAACCGCGACATCGCTCGTGAGCTGTTCATCTCCGAGAACACCGTCAAGAACCACGTGCGCAACATCCTCGAGAAGCTGCACCTGCACTCGCGCATGGAGGCGGTCGTCTACGCCGTCCGCGAGAAGCTGCTCGAGATCACCTGATCCGGCGCTGTCCGTCGCAGTGGGCCGGGGGTCCACCGCCCGTCCGCGCATGGCCCGCCCGTCCGGCACGCCGCGGTCCTACACTGGTTTCTTTCCCTGCGAAGGTACCAACGCGATGTTCAACAAGCTGCTGCGCATGGGCGAGGGCCGCCGACTCAAGGACCTGTGGAAGCAGGTGCACGAGGTCGAGGCGCTCGAGGAGCGGTTCGTGCCGGCCGCCATGTCGGACGCCGATCTGCGCGAGCAGACCGACATCTTCCGTGCACGCTTGGCCGACGGCGAGGATCTCGACGACATCACCTACGAGGCGTTCGCTGTGGTGCGCGAGGCCGCACGGCGGGTGCTGGGCCAGTTCCCGTACCCGGTCCAGGTGCTCGGTGGGCTGGTGCTGCACGACGGTGACATCGCCGAGATGCGCACGGGTGAGGGCAAGACGCTCACGTCGACGATGCCGGTGTACCTCAACGCGTTGGGCGGCGAGGGCGTGCACGTCGTCACCGTCAACCCGTACCTCGCCGCACGTGACCGCGAATGGATGGGCCGCATCTACGAGTTCCTGGGACTCGAGGCCGGCCTCGTCTACTCAGGTCAGTCGCGCGCGGACAAGCGTGTCGCATACGCCGCCGATGTGACGTACGGGACCAACAGCGAGTTCGGGTTCGACTTCCTGCGCGACCACATGGTGCTGCGTCCCGAGGACCTGATGCAGCGGGGTCACGCCTACGCCATCGTCGACGAGGTCGACTCGATCCTGGTCGACGAGGCCCGGACGCCGTTGATCATCTCCGGTCCCGCCGAGCAGGCGACCGCCGACTACGAGCTGTTCGCCCGCCAGATCATGCCGCGACTGCGCCGTGATGAGCACTACGAGGTCGACGAGGCCAAGCGCACGGTCGCCGTCACCGAGGAGGGCACCGAGAAGGTCGAGCAACTGCTCCAGCAGCTGCGGGGGGTCGAGAACCTCTACGAGTCGGTCAACACCCCGTACATCCACCACCTGCAGCAGGCGATCCGCGCCAAGGAGCTGTACCGGCGCGACACCGAGTACATGGTGACCGACGGCGAGGTCAAGATCGTCGACGAGTTCACCGGCCGTGTGCTCGACGGCCGCCGCTACTCCGAGGGGCTCCACCAGGCGATCGAGGCGAAGGAAGGCGTCGCGATCAAGGAGGAGAACCAGACGCTGGCGACGATCACGCTGCAGAACTTCTTCCGCCTGTACACCAAGCTCGCCGGCATGACGGGGACGGCCAAGACCGAAGAGGGCGAGTTCGCCCACATCTACGACATGGGTGTGGTCGAGGTCCCGACCAACGAGCCGATCGCCCGCGCCGACCACGTCGACGTCATCTACAAGACGGAGGAGGCCAAGTACACGGCTGCCGCCGACGACATCGCCGAACGCCACGAGGCGGGCCAGCCGGTCCTGGTGGGCACGGTGTCGATCGAGAAGAGCGAGAGGCTGGCTGGACTCCTGACCCGCCGGGGCATCCCGCACGAGGTGCTGAACGCGAAGAACCACTTCCGCGAGGCGGCGATCATCGCGCAGGCCGGACGTGTCGGCGCCGTCACCGTGGCCACCAACATGGCCGGTCGCGGCGTGGACATCATGCTCGGCGGCAACCCGGAGCAGCTCGCGCTCGACGAGGCGCGCAAGAAGTTCAACGGGCTGCCGGGCCAGGAGCGCGAGGACGCCGAGCCGATCGACGCCGACGCCTTCCGCGCCTACCGGGACGAGCAGCTCGAACGCTTCACGGCGGAGACCAGGGCCGAGGGCGATCGGATCCGCGAGCTCGGGGGCCTGTACGTGCTCGGGACCGAACGTCACGAGTCACGCCGCATCGACAACCAGCTGCGCGGTCGTTCGGGTCGCCAGGGTGACTCAGGAGCGTCGCGGTTCTACCTGTCGCTCGAGGACGACCTGATGCGGTTGTTCAACGCCAGCGCCGTCGAGTCGATCATGAACCGGTTGTCGATGCCCGACGACGTGCCGATCGAGCACAAGATGGTGACGCGCGCGGTCGCGCGGGCGCAGACGCAGGTGGAGTCGCGCAACTTCGAGCTGCGCAAGAACGTGCTCAAGTACGACGACGTCATGAACGAGCAGCGCAAGGTCGTCTACGCGCAGCGCACCCGCGTGCTGACGGGCGACGACGAGGGCGTCGCAGAGGTCGCGCACGACTTCCTGACCGAGGCGGTCACGCAGGTCGTCGCCGAGTTCGCGCTGGAGGGACAGTTCAGCGAGGACTGGGACCTGTCGGGACTCCAGAACGCGTACGCCGAGCTCGTCGTCGACGCGAACGCCGACGAGGACGTCCGCAACGACGCCCGCGCGCGGATCGCGGCACTGTTCGACGACCTCGATCTCGAGGTCCTCACGGTGCACGGCCTGACCGAGGACGCCCTGGAGCTCGCGCGCACGCTGTACGCGGAGCGCACCGAGCGCGTGGGCGCCGACCTGCAGCGGCAGGTCGAGCGCCGGGCCATCCTCGGCGTGGTCGACCGCATCTGGCGCGAGCACCTCTACGAGATGGACCACCTGCGCGAGGGCATCGGCCTGCGCGCGGTCGGCCAGCGCGATCCGCTCGTCGAGTACCAGCGCGAGGCGTACGAGGCGTTCAGCGTGCTGATGGCGCGCGTCCGCGACGAGGCGGTCCGGTTCTTCTTCAGCATGGTGGCACGCACCGCCGAGCCCCAGCAGCGCGTCGACCGCATCAGCGACGCGCGGGTCAGGCTCACATCCGCGACGTCCCCGCAGGTCCCGCCCGCCGCCGCGGCCGCCGCCGCACCGGCGGGCGGCAAGGCGTCGGCGGCGGCCGCCGCCCGCCAGGCCACCCACGGCACCGTGGTCAAGGGTGAGCAGGTGGGACGCAACGATCCGTGTCCGTGCGGCTCAGGGCGCAAGTACAAGAAGTGCCACGGCGGCTGATGCGTCGTTCCGTGTCCGCGGGGCGGCACGCTCGTCGCCGGGCTCCGGCAGGGACCCCGCCCTCGCCAGCGGCTCGGGGCGGCGGCGTGGCCTTGGTCAGGTCGGCACGATGAGGTCGGTGAGGAAGGCGGCCGAAGCCGACGAGGTCCGGCGCGATGACGCGGATGCCGGTGTCGACGAGCGGCGGGATCATCCGACGGTACACGAACGACCAGGTCGGCTGTCCGTGGACCAGGACGACCACCGGTCCATCCGGCGGGCCTTCGTCGACGCAGCTCATCCGCACCTGCTCGGGCGCCCCTCGTCGGGAGCTGACACCGTCACGTCGAGCGGTTCGTAGGCGAACCCGATGATGTCGGCGAAGCGGTGCGCGTCGGTTTGGAGCAGGTCCATGGCGTCGGATCCGGCCATCGCAGGCAGCGTCATCTCCGTCGGTACCCGCGTCGCCGGTCGCCGACGCAGCGCACGACGGGGGCGTGTTGACACGGTGTACTAATATCATTAGTATAGAAACTATGGTACATAGTCCAGCACGGGAGCGACCATGCGCAGCACGTCACGCGATGCCCGACTCGGCCATGACGACCTCGGGTCCGGCACGCTGCTGGTGCTGCTGCCCGGGGCCGGCGACCTGCGCAGCGAGTACCGGTTCGTCGTGGACCGGCTCGTCGACAGCGGACACCGTGTGGTGGCTGCCGACCTGCCGGGGCACGGGCAGTCGCCGATCGCAGGCGCCTACGGCGTCCGACCGACGGCGGACGCGCTGCTCGACCTGGTCAGCAGCCTCGATGCGGGCCCGGCGGTCGTGGTCGGTACGTCGTTCGCGCCGGCCGCGGCGGTCTGGGCGGCGACCGACCGCCCCGAACTGATCCGGGGCGTCGTCGCCATCAGCCCGCACCTCGATGCCGACACCAGCCCGAGGGGACGCCTGCTGGCGCTCGCGACGGGCATGCTGCTACGCGGACCGTGGGCCGGCGCGCTCTGGGCGAGCATGTACGCCGGCTGGTACAAGGCGTCGCCACCCGCCGACCTGCCCAATGAGCTCGAGCGACTGCGGGCGATGCTCGGCGACCCCGCGCGCCGTCGGGCGGTCCGGCGGACGCTGACCGCCGATCGGGACGGCGTTGCCGAGCGGATCGCACGCCTGGCGGCACCGACGTTGACGGTCTTCGGCGACGCCGACGACCACTTCGACGATCCCACGACGGAGGCCGCACGGGTGGCGGCGGAGCTCGGAGGCGGCCGTCTCATCGTCCCGGGCGCGGGGCACTACCCGCACGTCGAGCAGCCCGACGTGGTCGCCGACGCCATCATCGACTTCGTCGGACGACTGTGATGCCGCGTGTCGGACTGTCCACGGACGCGGTCGTGGCGGCCGGTACCGAGCTGGTCGATCGCGACGGGCCCGGAGCGCTGTCATTGTCCCGCGTGGCTGCTGAGCTCGGCGTCCGCCCGCCGTCGCTGTACAACCATGTCGACGGGCTCGACGGGCTCGAACGTCTGATCGCGATCGATGGTGTGACCCGCCTCGCCGAGGCGTGCAGGACCGCCATCATGGGTCGCACCGGCACCGACGCGTTGCGCGCCATGGCACAGGCATATCGGTCGTTTGCGCAGGCCAACCCGGGTGTGTACGTGCTCACTCAGGTGGCGCGGCCGGGTGACGCCCGCTACGAAGCTGTGGCGGCGCGGCTGGTCGAGGCCGTCGTGGCTCTGCTCGCCACCTTCGGGTACCGCGACTACACGCTGCTGCACGCCACCCGCGCGTTGCGCAGCGCGCTCCACGGGTTCGTGATGCTCGAGGCGCAGTCCGGCTTCGGGCTCGACCTTCCGGTGGACGACAGCTTCGCCTGGTTGGTCGACGTGCTCGAGCGTGGCATCACTGGACCCAGGTGAAGCCAGGCTGATCCAGGCATGTCCGGACCTTGTAGGCGACCTGCGGTGCGAGCAGCGCCAGCGCCTCGTCGATCGCCAGCCACCGCACCGCGCTGATCTCATGGGGATGCAGCGGCTGGGGGCGCTCCGTGACCGTGACGGCGGACGCCTCGAACACGAAGACCAGCCGGTCGGGCCAACGGGACGCGAACACCCCCAGCAGTGCGCCGGTCACGACCTTGGTGCCGGCCTCCTCCCACGCCTCGCGCTGTGCGGCGGCCGCCGGGTCCTCGTCGGCGTCCACGACACCCCCCGGGATCGTCCACATGTGCTTGAAGCTGTCGTGGACGATCAGCAGCCGGCCGGCTGTATCGCGGCACAGCACCGCCGCCGCGGCGATCTTGCGCGGCCTGCTGTCGAAGAACGTGCGACCGCGTTCCCCTGCTGACCGTGGCGCCCGGGCCGCGACCAGCAGCCGTGCGGCGGCGTCGAGCAGTCCCGGCTGCCGGTCGACGTCGAGGTCGACGCCGCCACCGCCCCGCAGGCCTGCCCCGGCGCCGGGAGCGCACAGCAGTTCGACGCGGAACCCGCGGGTGGCCAGCAACGTGACCGCCTCGTCGGCGGAGTAGCCGCGCACGCCGTCCAGGACGTCACGGACGGCCGCGGCGTGGATGCGGTTGCGCAACGTCGCGACCAGCACGCCCCCGGGCTCCAGGACGTCGCCGGCCGCGTCGACCAAGGCCTCCGCGTGATCGCCCACGGTCGACAGCTCGTCGTCGACCAGGACCGCGGCGGCGCAGCTCGACGGGGTGATGGCGGTCAGATCAGTGGGGTCTCGGCGTTCGGCGGCCACCGGAAGGTCGACGTCACGGCGGACGGCGACGCGGCCCTCAGCGGGCAGGTATGCCGCGACGATGGCACGTAGCTCGGGCTCCATGGATCCATGGTGACCGCACCGACGGCGACGCACACGCGGACGGCCACCGCATGGGCGGGGCGTCGCTGCGGTCAGCCGCAGGCTGCGTACGCGTACGGGTACGGGTTGACGTTGCCGCCACCGCCGGGGCGGACCTCCCAGTGCAGGTGGGGGATGCCCGCAGCGTTGCCACTGTCGCCGTTGAACGCGATGTGCTGGCCTGCGCTGACCCGCTGGCCGGCTGACAGACCGGACACGTAGCCCGACAGATGGGTGTAGTAGTACTCGTTGCCGCTGTCGCCCCGCAGGTACAGCGAGATCCCGCCGAGCGAGTTGGAGTGCATCCGGGCGAGGACGCCGCTCTCGTACGCGCGCAGCGCCGTGCCATAGGGCGCCAGGATGTCCACACCCATGTGCGATCGTCCGCCGGACCGTGGTGCGCCCCACGTGTCGGTGTAGCTGCGGGGCTGGTCGACCGGGCACGCCAGGCCGCCGGACACCGATCCCGCGGGCAGCGGGCACCCGCTGCCGTTGGCGGCACGCTGCAGTGCGACCTTGGCCGACAGCCGTGATTCCTGTTCCTTCGCCTGCACCAGGAACTGCTCGGCGCGGGCCTTGACGTCGTCGTAGTCGCGTTCCATCTGTGCGAGCGCACGGCCGACATCCTCAGCCTGCTGGGTCGCGGCCTCGTTGCGTCGCGCGGCGCTCGTCGCGCGCTCGATGTGCTCCTGGCTGCCTTGTGCGAGCAGGCCCATCACGCGGCTCTGCTCCACCACGCTGGACGCATCGGTCGCCGAGAGGACGGCGAGCACCGGATCGGTGTTGTTGAACATGTAGGACCGCCGGACGCGCTCGGCGAGCTCGGAGTGGGCCGCACCGGCCTGCCGGTCGATCTGGCGCTGACGCTTCACGAGCGCCTCGTGCTCCCTGCGGGTCTCCTGGATGCTCGCCTTGAGCACCTCGCCGTCGTTGAGCACCTTCTGAAGATCCTTCTGGACCGCCTGGCGCTCCGCGGTCGCCTTCTCGAGCCGCCGCTCGTCCTCGGGATCGCCCCCACCCGTGTCACACGACTGGGGAGCGGCGTGCGCGGGCGACATGCTCGACGGCACCGCGAACGCCGCGAACCACACCGCAATGGTGAGGATCGCGAGGGCCGCAGCGCGGACCCGGTCAATGCGCATCGATCCGTGCATCGGCAAGATCCTAGTCATCGCGATCCGCGGCGGACGCTGGACCACCCGGCGGGTCGGACAAGGGCGCGGCCGTGGGTTCGCTCGGCGCGTCGGGCCGCGCCAGATCCGTCACCATCCAGCCGTGCCCGGCATCGACCAGGCGCAGGCTGACGGCGGCGAACCGGTCGCCGTGGAGGTTGACGGCAACGACCTCGTAGGCGCCGTCCACGGCGGCGGAGATCATGAGGCGGTGCACGCCGGGCACCGGGCCGGGCTGTGGACGCGTGCGACGGATGCGTTCGCGCAGATGCACCGCGAACAGCGGGCAGATCACCCGGGCAGGCCGCGCACCGGCCACGACCTCGTTCAGCATGGCCACGATGACCCGTGCCGCCGCGAGTGCATGGGCTCTGCGGGCGCCGGGCGCCGCGGGCCGGCGGTCGATCGGACGTCGCCCGTGTGTGGTCACGACGTCACCTGCGGCTCCGCGCCGAGCACGCCCGGGCGCGGCGTGGAGCGCACCCACACCCATCCGTGGTCGGTCCGCACCCGCAGGATCGCGTCCAGCGTGGGATGGCGCCGCACGTCGACGCGGGCCGCGTCGAAGCCCGCGCGACGTAGCGCCGTTCGCACGGCCGCGGTGTCGACCGTGGTCCGGCGCCATGCCGTGGTGGCGGTGCGCGTGGGGGCCGCCGACACGCGCCACGGTTGCTCGAGGCCGACCAGGTCGCCGCCACGGCGACCGACCGGCACGGCCCAGATCTCGTGGTCGGCGGAGCGCCATCGCGTCCGGTCGCCGCGGAGCACGACCGCGTGGACCCGCACGAGCCACACGCCCGCCGCCAGCCGCGTCGGACGCTCCACCGCCGCGGTGTCGAGCGCGGACGTCTGCGCGCCGGTGCGCGTTACCGCGTCGCGCACCAGTCGCAGCGCCGTCGGACCGATCCCAGCCGGCGCCGGACGCCCACCGTCACCCGCCGTCGTAGGCCCGTCGTCGCCGGCCGATTCGTCATCCACCGCGTCGGTCGGCTCCCGGGCCGGGTCGCCCGTCGCCGGTGCACCGGCCGTCGGCATCGACCGTCCGCCACCGTCCGGGGTCTCGTGCCGGTCTGCGGTACCGGCCGGGTTCATCCCGGCACGCGGTGCACCGGTGCTCGACGTCGTGTCCCCGGACACGACCGCCAGCGCGAGCGCGGCCCACGGCAGCAGCACCAGGGCAGCGATGCCCACGCGCCGCGGCATGCGACCACCGCGCTGGCCCGTCTCGTCGGCGCCAGCGGTTACGGTGGACGCGTCCTCGCCGAGCCAGCGGCGCAGGGCGTCTTCCGGGGTCGTCCCAGCATCATCGTTCATCGCCACATGATAGAAAAAGGCATGAAAGGGAAGACGGTGCCTGTGGATCGCGCTGTCATGTGGACGTGACGGACGGGTCGGACCCGACGAGGGGATCAACGCATGACCGGTGAGCAGCCCGGCATCGTCCGTGGCGGGCTCAGCGACGCTGAGCGACGCGAGGTGTTCGTACGTGACGCGGTGCCCTACCTCGACCAGCTCTACTCGGCCGCCTTGCGCTACACGCGCAACCCCGCCGACGCCGAGGATCTGGTGCAGGAGACCTACGCCAAGGCGTTCGACAAGTTCCACCAGTACAGGCAGGGCACCAATCTCAAGGCGTGGCTGTACCGGATCCTGACCAACAGCTACATCAACCGGTACCGGCGGCAGCAGCGGCGCCCCGATGAGGTGAGCGCCGACGCCGATCCCGAGTTCTCGCTGTACGACCGCATCAGCGAGACGACCGAGCGGGCGGCGGAGCAGGAGGTCCTCGAGGCGCTGACCGACGACGAGGTCAAGCGCGCGATGAACGACCTTCCCGAGCAGTACCGTATCGCCGTGTACCTCGCCGACGTCGAGGGCTTCAGGTACGCGGAGATCGCCGAGATCATGGACACGCCGATCGGTACCGTCATGAGTCGCCTGCATCGGGGAAGAACCAGGCTCCAGCAGGCGTTGTACGACTATGCCGTCCAGCGCGGCCTGGTGTCCGATGACGAGGAAGGTGGAGGATGACGATGGCCGACAGCTGTCGTGAGGTCCTCGACGACCTCGAGCGCTACCTCGACGGAGAGTGCTCGAGCCGGTTGGAGGCGGTCATCAGCCGACATTTGGCAGACTGCTCCCCATGCCTGTCACGATCCGACTTCGAACGCGCCCTCCGCGAGATGGTCGCGCGCCACTGCCAGGGTGCCGCCCCGGCCGGTCTGGTGGACCGTGTGATGGAGCGGTTGAGCTGAGCACCGTCGACGCGGAGGTCCGCTCGTGACGTCGGTCCTGGTCACGGGCGGCGCGGGGTTCATCGGATCGCACCTGGTCGACCGGCTCGTGCTGGCCGGGCACGACGTGCTGGTGCTCGACGACCTGTCGACCGGCCGCATGGAGAACCTCGACCAGGCACGGCGGTCGCCGGAGCGGCGGCTCCGGTTCCAGCGCTGCGATCTGGTGGACCCGTCGACGGCGCCCCTGATCGTCCACGCCCGCCCCGAGGTGGTCTTCCACCTGGCGGCACAGCTAGACGTGCGCCACAGCGTGGACGATCCGGCGCACGACGCGACGATCAACATCCTGGGCACCATCCGGCTGCTCGAGGCATGTCGCGCCGCGGGCACGCGCAAGATCGTGTTCGCCTCGTCCGGCGGCACGATCTACGGAGATCCGCCCGCCGACGTGCTGCCGGTCCACGAGGATCACATCGGCCATCCGGGCTCGCCCTACGGCGCGTCGAAGCGCGCGGTCGAGGAGTACCTGCACGTGTACGACGCCCTGTACGGGCTGGACTGGACGTCGCTGGCGCTGGCGAACGTCTATGGCCCGCGCCAGGACCCTCGCGGCGAGGCCGGGGTCGTCTCGATCTTCGGTGCCCGCATGCTCGCCGGTCATGGCGTGACCATCTACGGCGACGGCTCGCAGACGCGCGACTTCGTCTACGTCGACGACGTCGTCCAGGCGATGGTGCAGACCATGCAGCGCGGCTCGCGCCTGCGCTGCAACGTGGGGACGGCACGGCAGGTCAGCGTCAACGGCCTGTTCGCGCAGATGGCGGAGCTGACCGGGTACGACCAGGAGCCCTACCACGCCCCGCAACGGCCTGGCGAGCTCATGCACATCGCGCTCGACGTCCGCCGCGCGGCGCGTGCGCTCGAGTGGCGCCCCTGGACCCGCCTCGACGAGGGACTCGCAGCGACGCTGGACTGGCTGAAGTTCAACCCGGGCCGCTGAGGTCGACACGGCCGCCGTCACGTAGCGAAGCGGTAGGGCATATGCGGGGAGGGCGCGTACCATGGCAGCACCATGGCCAACTCCTCCCGAGCCCCCCGTGGGCACGCCAACCAGGGCTCCGACGACGCGCTGCGGGCTCTGCGCAGCAAGCTGAACGGCGTGCTGTCGCGCCTGCCCGACATCGAGCGCAAGGTCGTCGAGCACCGCATGGGACTGGTGGACGGATCGCCGGCCAAGCCGGGCGAGACGGCCGAACGGCTCGGGCTGACGATCCCCGAGGTCAAGCGCATCGAGGAGCGGGCGTTCGCCCGCATCCGCGAGGTCGTGCCGATCAAGCAGCTCCAGCGCTTCCTCTGATGCGCGGCGCTGGCGGCCGCGGTACCGGAGGCTGGCACGCCGAGGGGCGTAGGGGCGGTGGGACTCGAACCCACACTTGACCCGGTTTTAAGCCGAGCGCCTCTGCCAGTTGGGCTACGCCCCCACGGTCGCGTGTCGGGCACGCGGCCGACTGATCGCAGATCCTAGTTCCATCGCGCCCGCGCCGCCCACCCCGGGATGACGCCGCCGCGGCTTGGAGGACGCAGTAGGGAGGTCACGGTCGGACGTGCGATGTGGGGGTGGGGACCCGCCCGGGTTGTACGCTCGTAGCTGCCGCGCGCGGCGTTGCTGCGCCGCGCCCCCACCGACCGCGCCCAATCCACCGTGGCGCGTGCCCTACCTCCGGCGAGGAGAACGTGTGACGACGGACGAAGAACGCATTGCCCTGCTGATCGACTACGAGAACCTGGCGATCGGCGCGCGCGAGGACCTGCGCACCACGTTCGATCTCGGACCCGTCTCCGACGCGCTGGCCGAACGGGGCCGGGTGGTGGTGCGCAAGGCGTACGCCGACTGGTCCTACTTCGACGACGACCGTCGGATGCTGACCCGCCACCACGTCGAGCTCATAGAGATCCCACAGCGGATGGACGCGATCCGCAAGAACGCGGCCGACATCAAGATGGCCGTCGACGCCATCGAGCTGTGCTTCGAGCGCGACTACATCACCACCTTCGTGATCTGCACCGGAGACAGCGACTTCACGCCGCTGGTCGGTAAGTTGCGCGAGCTCAACCGCCGGGTGATCGGTGTCGGGCTCGAGGCGTCGACGTCGAAGCTCCTGCCGGCGGCGTGCGACGAGTTCCTGTTCTACGAGTCGCTGGAGGGCGTGACGCCAGGGAAGGGCCGCAAGCCACGCTCCAGCCGACGGGGCTCGTCGCAGGGTTCGACACGGGGCGGACGCGCGGCGTCGGCGTCCACGACGCCGGACACGACGGACAACGGTGGCGATGACGGCGACGACGCGCGGCAGCGGGGAGACGTCGAGGCGTTGGCGCGCCAGATCACCCAGACGCTGGCGGGGCTGAACCGCTCGGCGACCGGTCCCGTGCTGGCGTCGACGCTGAAGCGCGCGATGCTCCGCAAGGATCCGACCTTCAGCGAGGCGGACTTCGGCTTCCGCGGGTTCGGTGAGCTGCTGCGTCACCTCGAGTCGCGCAAGGTGATCGAGACCTCGCCGGGGCCGGCCGCCGGTGATCCGGAGGTGGGGTTCCCGGCCGCGGGCAGCCACGAGGAGCAGGCGTTCGACCTGCTCGTCTCGGTCGTCGGCGATCTCAGCCATGGCGGGTCGGGCCCGCCGTTGTCCGGGTTGAAGGATCAGCTGCGCAAGCGTCAGCCGGACTTCAGCGAGAAGGCGTTCGGGTTCAGCGGATTCCTGCAGTTCTGCAAGGCCGCCAAGGCCAGGGGACTGGTGACGATGGAATGGGACGAGCAGGCCGATGACTACGTGCTCGAGGTGGCCGACGCCCAGCCTGCGAACGCTGCGGCCGGTGGTGGTGGACGAAAGGGTCGACGGTGATGGTCATCGACGTTGAGGCTGCGGGCACGGACCGGGCGGGGGACGCGCTCGGAGCAGAGGCGTCCGGTGTGTTGCCGACCGGGCACGCGGATGCCGCGCCGGCCGCGTCGGCCCCGGGGGACGTGGTGCGCGTCGTGCTGGTCGACGACCACGCGCTCGTGCGTCAGGGGCTGCGCAGTGTGCTCGGGCAGTTCGCCGACATCTCGATCGTGGCCGAGGCCGACAACGCGGAGGCCGCGGTCAAGGCGGTCCTCGCCCACGAACCGGACGTCGTCGTGCTCGACCTCCAGCTGCGGGACAGCGACGGCGTGGAGGTCATGACCGCGCTCGTGACGCAGGGACTGGATCCGGCGGTGCTCGTGCTGAGCATGCAGGACGACCCCGACCGCGTCCGGGACGTGCTGCGTGCCGGGGCGCGTGGCTACCTGCTGAAGACCGTGGAACCCGACGAGCTCGCTGACGGCATCCGCCGCGTCGCCGACCGGCGGTGGGTCATCGGCGAGCACCTGATCGACATGCTGGTCGACGCGTTCATCGGCGTGATCCCCCTGGGCGTGCCGTCGGTGACGCCCCGCGAGCACCAGGTGCTGCGCCTGTTGGCGGAGGGCCTGCCCAACCGCGCGGTCGCCGAACGGCTGGGCATCTCCACGCGGACGGCGCAGAAGCACGTCGAGAACCTGTTCAAGAAGTTCAACGTGCACGTCCGTCGCGACCTGGTGGTCGTGGCCGGCCGGTCCGGGCTGCTGGGGTGATGCGGCCACGTACGTCCGCCGCGAGCGCAGAAGTTACGGTGGCGAAACATTCGAATGATGGCCGGGAAACGTGCGCGGACGATGCTGGGGACGTCCCCGCGCCGACAGCGGCGTCCGACAGGAAGGACCGTGCATGAAACTGGTCGTCGCGATCGTCAAGCCGTTCAAGGTGGAGGACGTCAAGGACGCCCTGCGCGAGGTCGGCATCGCCGGCCTGACGGTGACCGAGGCGCGCGGCTTCGGACGCCAGCGCGGTCACACCGAGGTCTACCGCGGGGCCGAGTACCAGGTCGACTTCGTGCCGAAGAGCCGCATCGAGGTCATGGTCGACGATCCGCAGGTCGACGGTGTGATCGACGCGATCGTCAAGTCGGCCCGCACGGGCAAGATCGGCGACGGCAAGGTCGCGGTCCTGCCGCTCGACGACGTCGTGCGCATCCGCACGGGCGAACGCGGTCCCGAGGCGATCTGATCCGGCTGCGCGTCTGAGCCCGGCCACCGCACCACGCAGCGCACCGGACCCCGCCGCCGTCGACGCGGAGCCGGGTCTGCAGTGGTGCCGTGACTGGTCCGACCTGCTCGACGGCGCACTGCGGTCGTGGGTGTCGGACGAGACCCCGCGACCCGGGGGCCTGACGCTGGTGGCACTGGGGAGCTACGCCCGGCGCGAGGTGTGCCCCCTGTCGGACATCGATCTCCTGCTGTTGCACGGCGGCTGGTCAGACGACGAGCTCGAGGCGGTCGTCCGGTCGTTGTGCTATCCGCTGTGGGACGCCGGGCTGCAGGTCGGCTACGCGGTCCACACGCCGCGATCGGCTGTCGGGGCAGCCGGTGACCGGATCGACACCGCGACCGCGCTGCTCGACCGGCGGCTGCTGTGGGGTGACCCGGGGCTGCTCGACCGGGTCGCGAGCGCATACGCGCGGTGGTTGCGGTGGCGCAGTGGCAGGGTGCTGTCCCAACTCGCGGCCGCCGACGACGACCGCCACGAGCGGGCGGGCACCCAGCCGGGCATGCTCGAACCCGAGCTGAAGGCCGGCGCCGGCGGGTTGCGCGACCTGCACAGCCTGCGCTGGGCGGCAGGTGTCGTGCTCGGTGAGGTCGGGCTGGGCCCACTCGTCGGCGCCCGGTACCTGGGCGCGACCGACCACCGCGCGCTGCAGCGTGCGAACGCCGACCTGCTCGCCGTGCGCTGCGCGCTGCACCTGTTGGCGTCGACGGCCACGCCCAGCGACGTGCTGCGCCTCGAGCAGCAGGACGAGGTCGCCAAGCTGACCGGGGCCGCGGGGCGCGATGAGGCCTTGTCCAGCGTCAACCTGGCGATGCGGACGATCGCGCACGTCCACGGCCGGACGTGGCCGTTGCTGCTCGCCGACGCGCGGTCGGGCCGCCGGCGCCGACCGGCGGACCAGGAGCGGCTCGACGACGACGTCACGCTGCGCGACGGTCTGATCGAGATCGACGACGGAGCCACCCTCCGCAACGACCCGGCGCTGGGCATGCGCACACTGGTGGCGGCCGCGCGTCGGGGCAGCCACCTCGGACGCGCGACCGTGACGCGGCTGCAGGCCGACCTTCAACGCGTCGAGCGCCTGCCGTGGGATCAACGGGTGCGTGCCGCGTTCCTGGCGGCGCTGCGGCGCGGCTCCGACGCGTTGCCGGTGCTCGCCGACGCCGACCACATCGGACTGCTGGCAGCGCACCTGCCGGAGTGGGAGCGTGTGCGCGGCCACCCCCAGCGCAACCCGTACCACCGCTATGACCTCGACACCCATCTGGTCCAGACGGTCTCGTGGGTGCAACGGATCGCGGACGGCGAGCTGGGCCAGCGCCTCGCCGTCGTCCACGAACGGCTCAACGAACCCGACGTGCTGCTCCTCGGCGCGCTGTTCCACGACATCGGCAAGGCATGGAGCGGCGACCACGCGATCGTCGGTGCCAAGGTGGCGGCGCGGTGGATCGACGCGATGGGCTTCGACCAGCGACGGGCGCAGCGGGTCGCGCGCCTCGTCAGGCTGCACCTGCTGCTGCCCGACGTCGCGCAGCACCGCGATCTGGACGACCCGCAGGAGATCCAGGCCGTCGCCGACCGGGTGGTCGACACCGAGACCCTCGACGCGCTGCTCGTGCTGTCGCTCGCCGACGCCCGCGCCACCGGGCCGAGCGCACACTCACCGTGGAAGGACGGGCTCCTGGCGGAGCTGCACGCACGGGCCCGACGGGCGTTGACCGGCAGCTCCGGCACGGCGATCGCGGATCCGGAGACCAAGATCGCCGCGGCCCGGAGACGCGGCGACGAGGTGCCCCCGGGTGCGATGGACCGGTTGCTGGCCGCACCACCCGCCCGGTACCTCCTGGCCGCCGACGTCGACCAGATCGTCGAGCACGCACGCCTGCTCGCCGACCTCGAGCCGGCGGACGAGGTCGCGGTCTCGGTCCGCGAGAACACCGAGCACACGGTCGTGATCAGCCTCGTCGGCTGGGACCGGCGAGGGCTGCTCGCCGAGGTGGTCGGTGCGCTGGCGGGACTGGGCCTGGACGTCCTGGAGGCCCGCGTCTTCACGCGCCACGACTCGGTGGTGCTCGACTGGTTCGTCGTGCGGCGGCGGGCGAGCGCCCCCGCGCCACGGCTGGCTGACCTGATCGCGCAGGTCGAGGCCGCCGGGCGCGGCGCGGCGGACGTCGAGCACCTGGTGTCACGCCAGGAACGACGGTGGGACGAGCGACCCGGCACCGCGGCGCAGCTGATCGCGCCGGTGGTCGTCGTCGACCGGGGGTCGACCACCACGCGCATCGAGGTCGGGGGCCGAGATGCGCCGGGTGTGCTGTTCCGGTTGCTGCGGGTGCTGGCCGACGCGGGCCTGGACGTGGCTGCGGCGCGGGTGGCGACGTTGGGCCCTCAGGTCCGGGACGTGTTCTTCGTGGCGAGCGACGACGATGTCGACTGGGACGGGCTGGCCACCCGACTGCGTGCCGTCGTCAACGCGGACGCGGCGTGATCAGGCGCCGAGCACGCCGCCCTCGGTCATCCGCTTGATGTCCAGCTGGCGGTCCAGCTCCTCGTCGCTGAGCACATCGGCCTCCGCGACGACCTCGCGCAGCGGCCGGTCCTCCTCCAGCGCCTGCTTGGCGAGCTTGGCCGACATGTCGTAGCCGATCGCCGGCACCAGCGCGGTCACGATCGCCAGGTCCTTTTCGACCAGTGCGCGGGCGCGGTCCGCGTCGGCCGTGATGCCCGCGACGCACTTGTCCACGAAGTTGTGGCACGTCGCGGCAAGCAGCCGCAGCGACTCCAGGACGTTGCGCGCCATGAGCGGGATGTACACGTTCAGCTCGAAGTTGCCCGACATGCCCCCGATCGTCACGGCGGCGTCGTTGCCGATGACCTGCGCCGCGACCTGCGTGACCGACTCGGCGATGACCGGGTTCACCTTGCCCGGCATGATCGAGCTGCCGGGCTGGACCTCGGGGAGTCGGATCTCGCCGATGCCGGTGCGCGGGCCGGACCCCAGCCAGCGCAGGTCGTTGGCGATCTTGGTCAGCGAGACCGCGATCACCTTGCAGGCCCCCGACAGCTCGACGAGCGCGTCGCGCGCGCCCTGCGCCTCGAAGTGGTTGGTCGCCTCGCGCAGCGCGTCCAGCCCCGTGTGCTCGCGCAGCCCGGCGACGATGGCTGCGGCCTGCTCGGGCGGCGCGTTCAGTCCGGTGCCCACGGCCGTCCCGCCCAGCGGCAGCTCCGCCACACGCTCGAGCGCGGCAGCGACCCGCTCGCCACCGAGCTCGACCTGCCTGGCGTACCCGGAGAACTCCTGACCGAGCGTGACGGGTGTCGCGTCCATCAGGTGCGTGCGCCCGGGCTTGACGACGTCGGCGAACTCGTCGGCCTTGTCGGCCAGCGCCGCGCGCAGCCGGTCGAGCGCCGGCAGCAGCCGGTTGGCCGCGCTGTCGTAGGCCGCGATGTGCACCGCTGTCGGGAACACGTCGTTCGAGCTCTGGCCGGCATTGACGTGGTCGTTCGGGTGGACGGGATCCTTGCTGCCCACGGTGCCGCCGAGCAGTTCGATCGCCCGGTTGGCGATGACCTCGTTGGCGTTCATGTTGGAGCTGGTGCCGGATCCGGTCTGGTACACGTCGACCGGGAAGTGGTCCGACAGGCTGCCGTCGGCCACCTCGCCGGCCGCCTGCGCGATCGCCCGGTGACGCTCGTCGTCGAGCACGCCCTGGCGGTGATTGACCGTCGCGGCGGCCAGCTTGATCGCGCCGAGCGCCCGCACGACCTCGTCGGGGATGCCGTCCCCGGAGATCGGGAAGTTCTCCACGGCCCGCTGTGTCTGCGCGCCGTAGTACGCCGACGCGGGGACCTGCATCTCGCCCATCGAGTCACGTTCGGTCCGGTGCGCGCCGGCGTCGTCTCCGGGCTCCGGCGGCTGACGGTCGGTCCCTGCTTCGCTCACGCGGTACACCCCGTTCCGTGTCTACCCTGCGCTCCGTGCCCTACCCTGGACGGAACGATCCTAGTAGGCGCCGACACCCACCGGGTGGTTACCTTGGGGGCCGATCGTGTGTGACCCGTGGGGCATGTCGGCACATCGCGTCTGAGGTGAGACCAACCATGAACGATCCAACAACCGACGGCGATGCCGGGGATGCGCTGAGCAACGGCTCGGGCGACGACACCAGTCGTGCGCCGTCGAATCTCCCGTCCGCCGGACGGAGCAACATGGCGACACGCTCCGTGTCGGCCGATGGCTCCGGGACGGCATCCGGGCCTGGCGCGGCTGCCGCCGATCCCGCCGACACGACGCCCACGGCGGGTGAGCCCACCGCAGCGTCTGGAGACGACGCCGCAGCGCAGCGCCGCTCCAGCGGTGGCGGAGGCGGCGACGATGCTGACGGCGCCGCGTCCTCGGAGTCCGATGACGCCACCGGCGGCTCGGCGTGGGACGCGCTGCGACCGCTCGGCGACGACGACCTCGCGGCGCTCGACCCGTCCGCGCTCGAGGACGACCTCGACGCGGTCGACGTCGCCGACGATCCGGCGACCGACGAACCGCCTCCGCCGGCGCCGCCGGCAGGGCCGGCCTCGAGCCGGACCGCCGCCGAGCTGACCGCGGCGACCGTCCTGCGCACCCCGGCGCGCCCGCCGCGTTCGGGGTGGCGCCGCATGATCCACAGGATGACCGGTGGCGCGGTGTCGCCCGGGGCCTCACGCAGCGACCGTGAGCGCGAGGACCAGTTGCGCGCGATCCGCACGCTGGTCACCCACCCGCGCCGGATCACCGTGCTGTCGCGCAAGGGCGGTGTCGGCAAGACCACGACGACCCTGATGCTGGGTCAGACGCTGGCCAGCGAGCGCGGAGACCGCATCATCGCGGTCGACGGCAACCCCGACGCGGGCAACCTCGGCTACCGCATCGACCCGTCGGGACCCGACACCTCGGTCACCGACCTGCTCAACGGCCTCGAGAACGTCCACCGGTACGCCGACATGCGCCGGTTCACGACCCAGACGACCGTCGGGCTCGAGGTGCTGCGCAGCGACGACGATCCCCAGATCTCGACCGCGCTCGGCGACCAGGAGTACGGGGCGATCCTGTCGCTGCTCGACCGCTTCTACAACCTGGTGCTCATCGACACCGGCACCGGCATCCTCGACAGCGCGGTCCAGGGCATCCTCGACGGCACCGACCAGATCGTGCTGGTCGTGTCGCCGAGCCTGGACGCCGCGCGGTCCGCCAGCCAGACCCTGGACTGGCTCACCGAGCACGGGTTCGTCGGTCTGGTCGAGAACGCCGTCGCCGTGATCAACCAGTCGCGGCGGTCGACCATGGTCGACGTCGCCCGCATCGAGGACCACTTCTGGGACCGCTGTGGCGCGACCGTGCGCATCCCGTGGGACGGCTTCCTGGAGGCCGGCGCGGAGACGGAGCTGGCCGATCTGCGCCCCGCGACCCGCGAGGCCTACCGTCACCTGGCCGCCGCGGTCGCC